>DAONCJ010000561.1:0-3095 GCA_035401985.1 Burkholderiaceae bacterium
CGATCAGGATGCCGTGCTTGGTGATCAGGCCCACCAGCGTGATCAGGCCGATCTGTGAATAGACATTGAGCGACCCGCCTGACCATTGCAAGGCGAGCAGAGCGCCGATCATCGACAGGGGCACCGACAGCATGATCACCAGTGGATCGACAAAGCTTTCGAACTGCGCCGCCAGCACCAGAAAGATGAACAGGAGGGCCAGGACGAACACGATGCCCAGTGCGCCCTGAGAATTGCGGAACTCGCGCGACGTGCCGTTGAGGTCGGTGGTGTAGCCTGGCTTGAGCAGCTTGGCCGCTGTGGCGTCCAGGAAGTCAAGCGCCTGGCCCAGCGAATAATCCGGCGCAAGGTTGGCCGTGATCGACACCGAGCGCCGCTGACTGAAGTGATTGAGCTCACGCGGCGCGACGGATTCGCGCACCGTCACCAGCGAGGCCAGCGGAATCATGGTGTCGTTGCGCCCGCGCACGAAGATCTTCTCCACGTCGTCGGGCGTATCGCGGCCCGAGGCCTGCGTCTGCACGATCACGTCGAACTGGTCGCCTTCGCGCTTGTAGCGCGTCACCTGCCGGCCGCCGAGCATGGTCTCGATCGCGCGGGCCACGACGTCGATGCTGACGCCCAGGTCCGCCGCTTTTTCCCGGTTGACGTCGATCTTGAGCTCGGGCTTGTTCAGGCGCAGGTCGATGTCGGCGCTGACGATGCCGGGGTTCCTGGCAATCTCGTCCATGAACTGCCGCGTCACGGCCGCCAGATTCTGGTAACTGTCGGTGGTGATCAGCACGAAATTGACGGGACGCTCCCGAAAACCCTGTCCCAGCGAAGGTGGCGTGATCGGGAAAGCTGTTACCCCGGCCAGTCCGGCCATTTTGGGTTGCAGTTCGCGCGCGACGTCCAGCACCGAGCGGCTGCGCTGATCCCAGTCGATGGCGCGGAAGAACACGTTGGCCTGGGACACCGTGGGGTTGCCGGAGGAGACGAAGATCCGGTCAAACTCCTTGTAGGGCTGGCCCATGCGTTCGATGGCACCGACATAGCGATTGGTGTAGTCCAGCGTGGCGCCATCCGGAGCCGTGACCACCGCCAGCACCTGCCCCCGGTCCTCCAGCGGCGACAGTTCGCGCTTCATGCCCGGCAGCACGATCGCGATACCGATGCCCGAGAGCACCATCACGGCGATCACGATCCAGCGTGCATCCATCATCATCCGGCGCAACGAATGACCTGCACCCACCTGAGACCGGCTGCGGTCGTAGCGTGTGGTCACCAGCCAGGTCAGCACCCGCTGGTAACCCGCAGTCAAGGCATTGAGCCAGCGCTCCATGTGGCTGTCGAACCAGCTCGGATTCGGGTTGTGGCGCAGCAGCACCGAACACATCATCGGCGACAGCGTCAGGGCGATGAAACCCGAAACGGCCACGGCCCCGGCCAATGCGAGGGCAAACTCGATGAACAGGCGGCCGGTGCGCCCCGGCGTGAACGCCAGAGGCGCATACACCGCCACCAGCGTCAGCGTCATGGCCACGACTGCGAAGCCAACCTCGCGCACCCCCTTGATCGAGGCCGAGAACGGATCCATGCCTTCCTCGATGTGCCGGTAGATGTTCTCCAGCACCACGATCGCATCGTCAACCACCAGGCCGATCGCCAGCACAAGCGCCAGCAGGGTCAGCGTGTTGATGGTGAATCCGGCCAGCGCCATCAGCGCGAACGTGCCCACCAGGCACACCGGGATCGTGACGATCGGGATGATCGAGGCCCGAACGGTCCGCAAAAAGACGAAGATCACCAGGGCCACCAGCACGATCGCCTCCAGGATGGTCTGGAACACGCTCTGGATGGACTTGTCGATGAACACCGAGTTGTCGTTGGCGACATCGATCGAAATGCCGGGCGGCAGGTCGGCCTTGAGCTTGGGGATCATGGCGCGCACGCCTCGGCTCAGCTCCAGCGGGTTCGCCGTGGCCTGGCGGATGACACCGGCCGTGATGGCCACCTTGCCGTTGAGCCGTGAACCGCTGCGCTCGTCAGCGGCCGCTTCCTGCACGCGTCCCACGTCGCGGATACGGACCGGAAAGCCATTGGCATTCTTGATGATGATGTCGGCGAACTGCGATGGCCGCGTCAGGTCCGTCTGCGAGGTCACGCTGAACTCGCGCTGGGTCGACTCGATGCGTCCGGCCGGCACCTCCAGGTTGCTGCGTCGGATGGCATCCTCGGCGTCCTGGGTGGTGAGTTTGTAGGCCGCCAGCTTGTCGGGATCAAGCCACACGCGCATCGCGTACTTGCGCTCGCCGAAGATGCGCACATCGGCTGCGCCGGTCACGGTCTGAAGACGCGGCTTGACGATGCGGTTGACCAGATCGTTGATCTGCAGCCCGCTCAGGGTGTCACTGGTGAACGACAGCCAGATCACCGGGAACGCATCGGCCTCGACCTTGGCGATGACCGGCTCATCGACGGCCTGCGGCAGCTTGTTGCGCACGCGCGAGGTCCGGTCGCGCACTTCGGCCGCAGCGGAATCGGCGTCCTTCTCCAGGCGAAAGCGCACCGTGATCTGGGCTTGCTCGGCGCGGCTGATGGAGGTGATCACGTCCACCGCGTCGATACCGGCAATCGAATCCTCCAAGGGCTTGGTAACCTGCGACTCCATCACCTCGGCTGACGCGCCGACGTAACGCACACTGACCGTCACAACCGGTTCGTCGATCTTCGGGTATTCGCGGACCGACAGCTTGGTGAAGCTCACCATCCCGATCAGCAAGACCAGCAGCGACAGCACCGTCGCGAAGACGGGGCGGCGAATGGAAACTTCAGAGAGCTTCATGGCATCACCTAAGAGATGGCCCGTTCAGGGCCGGGCCGGCGCAGCACGCATCTCACCTTTGCGCCCTGATCCATCGCCCGAGCGCCCCGAACCGCCTTCACCCCGGGGCGCACCGCCGCCGACTTCCACGAGACAGGGATTCGGCCCCTGCGGCGCCTTGGCCGCTGCGGCCAGCCGCGCAGGCAGTGGCGGCGCAGATCCGGTCGCCGCCGGCGCCGACGCGGGAGCCGTTGCAGCCGAGGCACCCATCGCAGGGGGCTGACCCGCG
>DAONCJ010000562.1:0-3094 GCA_035401985.1 Burkholderiaceae bacterium
AGCCGCCGCCCGAGGCCATCATCGCCGGAAGTTCGGACCGCAGGCAGTGGAACACACCGGTCAGATTGATGCCGATGACCTGGTGCCAGAGGTCCAGCGCATACCGGTCGGTGGGCGTGCGTCCTCCCGCCACTCCGGCGTTGTTGACCGCGATGTCCAGGCGCTTGTGCAAGGCGAGCACGGCGTCGACCATCGCCTGAACCGAGCCGGCGTCGGCGACGTCGACTTCGACGAAGCTGGCCTGTCCGCCCGCCTCGCGGATCGAGGCAGCGGCTGCTTCGCCGACATCGCGATGCCGGTCCGCCAGCACGACGCGCGCGCCGCCGCTGGCGAAGGTCTGCGCGGTGGCCAGACCGATGCCCGAGGCGGCTCCGGTGACGAGGGCGACCTTTTGCGAGAAATCGTAGGGTGTTTTCATCGGCTCGGGTTTCTGTGGTCAATGAAGAGGTTCAGGCCCGCGTCAGCACCCGGCCCGGTCGCGCACCGGTGCCTGCGCCGTCCTGCCAGGCCACCTCGCCGTTGACGATCACGGTGTCGATGCCGCTGGCCTTGCGGGTGGAGTGCTCGAAATCGGCCGCGTCGCGCACGGTGGCCGCGTCGAAGACGGTGATGTCGGCGAAGGCGCCCACGCGCAGCTCGCCCCGGTCGGTCAGCCCGAAGTTGCGGGCGGTCAGGCCGGTCATCTTGTAGACCGCGGTCTCGAGCGGGAAGAGCCCGAGCTCGCGGCTGTACAGGCCGAGCACGCGAGGAAAGGTGCCCCACAGGCGCGGGTGCGGATTGCTGCCCAGCGGAATGCCGTCGGACCCGATCATGGTCTCGGGGAAGGCGAGAATCCGGCGCACGTCGTCCTCGTGCATGGCGAAGTAGATGGCGGTGGCCGGCAGCAGCTTCTGGATGACCTCGGCCCGCGGCAGGCCCATATCGGCCACCACCTCGTCGAGGTTGCGACCGTCGTATTCGGGGTGCGGGAACGACGAGGCGATCAGCACCTTCGAGGCCATCACGGCGCGGCTTTCGGAGAGCATCGTCGACGATGCCGCGTAGGGGTAGCAGTCGAGGCAGACCGACTGTTCGCGCATCCTCTGCTCGATCAGCGGCAGCGTTTCGGCCGAGCGGCCGAAGTTGGCCATGCCGGCCACCTTGTGATGCGAAATGAGCGCGGTCACCCCGAGCTCGCGGCCGATCCGCAGCGTCTCCTCGATCGAGTCGATGATCTGCGCGCTCTCGTCGCGCATGTGGGCGCAGTAGATGCCGCCGTGCTCGCGCATCGGCGCGAACACCGCGATCACTTCCTCGGTCGGCGCGGCCGCCGCCGGCTCGTAGAAAAGTCCGCTCGATCCGCCGATTGCGCCGGCGGCGAGCGACTGCTCGACCAGTTCGCGCATCGCGGCGATCTCCTGCGCATTGGCAGGGCGGTCGAGGCGGCTCATCGTCACCGCGCGCAGGGTGGTGTGCCCGACCATCGCCGCCGTGTTGATGGCCGGCGGACTGGCCCGCAGCGCATCGAGGTAGGCGGCAAAGCTGCGGTACTGGAATGCGCTGCCGCCACTGGCGTCTAGCAGGTCCAGCGGCGGTGGGGTCGGCGAGGGCATACCGTTCGGCACCGGCGCCAGCGAGATGCCGCAGTTGCCGGTCACCACCGTGGTGACGCCCTGGCTGAGCTTCGGCGTCATCTGCGGATCGGTGAGCAGGGCGGTGTCGTCGTGGGTGTGGCAGTCGATGAAGCCTGGCGCGACGATCCGTCCGCTTGCATCGACGCAGCGCCCCGCCGCCTGCGCCGACGCGTCGTCCGCCTTCCCGATGAACACGATCCGAGCGTCCCGCACGCCGACATCGGCGTCGATGCGGGGGGCGCGCGTGCCGTCGATGACCGTGCCGTTGCGCACCAGAAGGTCGAAGGGCGAGCCCTGATCGGCGCGTCCTGAAGCGGCGGAACCTGCGGCGGATTGGCTCATGATCATTCGTCCCTGTGGATTGCGTCCCTGTCGGTACAGCCGCTGGTGTTCAGCCGCGGGTGTTCAGGTCTTGAGGCGAAGCGGCCCCAGGAAGTCGCGCTTGCCCAGCGGGACTCCCTTCAGGCGCAGGATGTCGTAGGCGGTGGCCGAGTGGAAATAGAAGTTGGGCAGCGAGAACGACAAGGCGAAGTTGTCGGTGGTGAAGGGCATCTGGCGCCCGCGCATCTCGAACACCATGTCGCGGCCCGACAGCGCGTTGACGTCGGCCGGCGTCATCGCCTCGAGTGCCTTGCGCGAGTCGGCGATCAGCTGCTGCAGGCCCGCGTAGTTGCGCGGCGGCGATTCGCCCGGGGGGCTGAACACGCCCTTCTTCATGCCCTCGATCGCGCCCAGCGAATGGTGGGCCACCGACTCGATCTGGAAGCGGAACGGCAGCATGTCGGCAGCCAGCCGGAACTCGACGATGTCGTCGGGATTGGTCTGCGTCGCGGTGAAATGGGCGAGGCCCTTGTCGAGGAATCCGGAGACCGCGGCCAGCGTCTGCAGGTAATTGGCGACGCTGTGGTCGTACAGATGGGTTGCCATGATCGGTTCGCTCCGGGTTACTTGGTGTCGTCGTGGTCGAGCTGCGGGAAGGCCGATCCCGGCCCTTGCGTCAGCAGACCCACGCGGGTGTAGGTGATCAGCTTCTCGCGGGTGTCGACGATGTCCAGGTTGCGCATCGTCAGCTGACCGATCCGGTCCTGCGGCGAGAAGCTCGATTCGCCCTTTTCCATGGTCAAGCGCTCGGGCTTGTACGTGAGGTTCAGCGACTCGGTGTTCAGCAGTGAATAGTCGTTGCCGCGGCGCAGCTCAAGCGTCACCTCGCCGGTGATCGCGCGCGCCACCCAGCGCTGGGCGGTCTCGCGCAGCATGATGGCCTGCGGGTCGAACCAGCGCCCCTGATAGAGCAGCCGGCCCAAGCGGCGGCCACCGTCGCGATACTGCTCGATCGTGTCCTCGTTGTGGATGCCGGTGATCAGCCGTTCGTAGGCAATGAACAGCAGCGCCAGCCCCGGCGCCTCGTAGATGCCGCGGCTCTTGGCCTCGATGATGCGGTTCTCGATCTGGTCGCTCATGCCCAGGCCGTGGCGTCCACC
>DAONCJ010000563.1:0-3091 GCA_035401985.1 Burkholderiaceae bacterium
CCGGGAATTGTCGTGCGGTCAGCGCAGGCCAGAAGCCGGCCCCTACGCTTTTAATGGCTGCCTGCCCGAGGCGCTCGGCCCACCAGGCGTCGCTGCCGAACTCTTCACGCCAGGCCCAGAGGCGGCGGGTCGCGAAGTGCAGTGCGTGTTCGTGGGTGAAGCCGATCGCACCATGGACCTGATGCGCGATCGACGTGCCGCGGGTGGCCGATTCGCCGACCCGTGCCTTGGCAACCGCTGCACTGAACACCGCTTGCGCGCTGCCCGCGCGAGCGGCCGACGGCGCATCGTTGGCCGCGACAATGGCCGCCACGCGCGAGGCCGCGACATCGCCGGCCAGCAGCGCGAGCTGCTGCTGCACGGCCTGGTAGCGGCCGATCGGCTTGCCGAACTGGACGCGGTCGTTGGCGTACTGAACCGACTGCTCGAGCACCCACTCGAGTGCACCGACCATCATCACGCTGCGGGCCATTGCGCCGAGCGTCCAGACGGGCTGGTCCATGGCGGTCAACGGGTTGCGGGCGAGCGCCAGCGGGCGAGCGCCGTCGAGCGTCAGGCCGTCGGCAGGCAGGCGGGCGTGATTCAGGCCCGGTGCGATCTTCACCCGAGCGGTGTCGCGCAGATCGATCAGCGCGATGTCGCCGCTGGCGAGCGATGCGACGGCGTGGCTGCAGTGGCGCGCCCACGCGACCCGGTTGGCGTTGCCGCTCAGCACGCGGGCACTGCCCGAGCCGGTGTCGGCGATGCGGTTGTCCTGGCCCTGCTCGATCAGGCACAGCGGACCGTCGGGCACGTCGATGCCCGCCATCGAGAGCAGCTGCGTGCCGATCATGGTTTCGGCCAGGGGCAGGGGCACCTGCCAGTAGCCCAGGCCGCGCAAGATGGGGTAGGCCGCTTCCCAGGTTTCGCCGATCCCGCCGGACGCTTCGGTGGCGGTGGCCACGGCAAAGCCGCTGTCCGCCGCCCTTGCCCACAGGGCGCTGGGGAACTCGCCATTTTCGGTGCTCTCGCGGACCGCCTTGTCGACGTTGTCGGCAAACAGGCGGGCGGCACTTTCTGCAATCATCGAGTCGCTCATCTCAGGTCCAGCCCTTTGGCGATGATGCCGCGCAGGATTTCACGGGTGCCACCGCGCAGCGAAAACGAGGGAACGGCCAGTGCGGTGTAGGCCATCGCCTGAGCCAATGTGGAGTCGGGGTCGGCCAGTCCGCCGAACAGGTCGTGCGCGATGTCCGGCATCGCCTGCTCGACCAGTGCGCCCTGGTCCTTGACCGCGGCGGCCGCCAGCGCGGGACTCTCGCCGCGCGACAGCATCAGGGCCACACCGAGCGACATCTGGCGCAGCGTGGCGTACTGCGCCGTGATGCGGCCCAGCGCGACCGCATGACGCGGGTTGGCCGGGTCGGCGGCATCGAGCATCTCGATCAGCAGCTGCGAGCTGCTCAGATACCGCTCGGGACCGGCGCGCTCGAAGGCCAGCTCGGTGCCGACCTGCTTCCATCCGCCACCTTCTTCGCCGATCAGATTTTCGTGCGGCACGACCACGTCATCGAAGGTCACTTCATTGAAGTCGTGTTCACCCAGCTGATTGACGATCGGGCGCACGGTGATGCCCGGCGTCTTCATGTCGATCAGGAACTGCGACATGCCGGCATGGCGGTTCTCGCTGCGCTCGCTCGTGCGCAGCAGCGCGATCATGTAATGCGTGCGGTGCGCATTGGAGGTCCAGACCTTGCGGCCGTTGATCACCCAGCCGTTGCTGGCGAGCGTGGCCTTGCTGCGGATCGATGCGAGATCGGAGCCAGAGTCTGGCTCGCTCATGCCGATGCAGAAGAACGCCTCGCCGCGGGCGATCTTGGGCACGATCCGCGGCGCCAGCACATCGGGTGAGAAGCGCATCAGCAGCGGGCCGCTCTGGCGGTCGGCGACCCAGTGCGCGCCGACGGGCGCGCCGACGGCCAGCAGTTCCTCCATCACGACGTAACGTTCCAGCGAGGTGCGCTCGGCGCCGCCGAAGACCTTCGGCCACGTCATGCCGATCCAGCCGCGCTCGGCCATCTTGCGGCTGAACTCGGGGTCGTTGCCCGACCAGTTGCGCACACGCTTGGACACCGGGTAGTCGCTGAGATGCTCGGCGATGAATTCGCGCACCTCGGCGCGCAATGTCTCGCACTCGGGAGGCAACTCGCCCGGGGTGATGTTCAGTACCTGCATGGAAGGAGTCCTCGGTTTCGCGCGCCGGTCTGCAGACGCATCGCGCGCAGGGATCGTCAGCCCGCAATTCTCGATCCCATTGCCGTGTTCAGCAACCGGCGGCCATGCTACCGTCGTGCCTCCGGGCGGGCGGACAGTCCGTTTACGGCGATGCGGTTCGCCAGACGCACGCAGCGTCTCTCAGGCGGGTCGCCTCTCGAAACTATCCACGGGTTGCGCTCGGCGCACCCTGCGCACGGGCCCTTGGCGGCCGCGCGCTCACATCCTTCGAATCCACGGAGTACTCCCATGAGACGGCGCTTATTGATCACATCCTTGATGCTTGCGGGGCCGCTGTCGCTGCTCTCGAGTGCACCGGTGCAGGCGCAGGGCGCAGCCGGCTTTCCGAACAAGCCGATCAAGATCATCGTGCCCTTTAACGCGGGCAGCGGATCGGATTCGATGTCGCGCTATTACGGCGAAGTGCTGGGCAAGATGCTCGGCCAGACCTTCGTGGTCGAGAACCGTCCGGGCGGCAGCGGCCTGCTGGCAATCCAGATGGTCAAGCAGGCGCCCGCCGACGGCTACACGATCTTGCTGGCCAGTGTGTCGCCGATGGCGGTCAATCCCATCGTGATGAAGAGTCTTCCCTATGATCCGTTCAAGGACTTCCGGCCCGTGCACGGCATCTCGGTCGGTCCGGCGGTATTCGTCGTCAAGGGCGACTCACCGTACAAGACGATCAATGACCTGATTGCCGGCATGAAGAAGGCGAATCGTCCGATGTCGGTCGGCAATTACTCGCAGGGTTATCAGCTGATCGGGGCCTGGCTGGGCACCGTCGGCGGCTTGCCTGTCACCCATGTGCCGTACAAGGGCGGGGCGCAGATGGTCACCG
>DAONCJ010000564.1:0-3090 GCA_035401985.1 Burkholderiaceae bacterium
GTGCTCGGCGGACAGATGGGCGACCAGTGGGAACGCGATCGTCGCGACACGCTGTTCCTGATGGGGGCGATCGTGCTGGCGGTGCTGCCGCACGTCAGCCACCTGCCGTGGTGGACCTCGGTCGGTTTCTTCCTGCTGTTCCTGTGGCGTTTCGGTCTGGTCCTGTCGGGACGCTGGCTGCCGCGCGATTCGGTGCGCTGGGTGGCCGCCATCGGCTGCACGGCGGCGGTCTATGCCCACTACCGGACGCTGCTGGGCCGCGAACCGGGGGTGGCGCTGCTGGTGCTCTTCCTGGGCCTGAAGCTGATGGAGATGCGGGCCCGGCGCGACCTCTTCGTCGTGATCTTCCTGTGCTTCTTCCTGCTGATCACCGCCTTCTTCCATTCGCAGTCGCTGTTCACGGCGGCGCTGTCGCTGGTGGCGGTGCTCGCGCTGGTCTCGACCATGCTGACCATGCAGTTCGGCCAGCGCGAACTGCCGATCGGGCGGCGCATCCGCAGTGCCGGCTCGATCCTGCTGCAGGCCCTGCCGATCGCCGCGCTGTTCTTCGTGCTGTTTCCGCGGATCCAGGGTCCGCTTTGGGGCATGCCCGACGATATGCCCGGCGCCCGCACCGGTCTGTCCGAATCGATGCAGCCCGGTGGCATCGCCGAACTGAGCAACTCCGACGAGATCGCCTTCCGGGTCCGGTTCGAGGGACCGCTGCCGCCGGTGAAGGCGCTGTACTGGCGGGGCCCGGTGTTCGGCAGCTTCGACGGAACCGCCTGGCAGCCGCTGCAGCGCCCGGTCGCGCCGCTGCCGCTGCCCAGCGTCCAGGTCGATCCGGGACCGACGCTCGGTTACCAGATCACCCTGGAGCCGCATCAGCGCTCGTGGCTGTTTGCGCTGGACGCCCCGGTGTCGGTGGATCAGCTGGCCACCGGCGCTCCGCTGCTGCGGCCCGACATGCAGCTGATCGCGCGCGAACGCATCCAGGGACGCACCCGCTACCGGCTGGAGTCGCGCCTGGACTACCGCTTCGGCCTGAACGAGACACCGAACACGCTGCGCAACTGGCTGGGGCTGCCCTCGGGCTTCAATCCGCGCACCCTCGAACTCGCCGCGCGCTGGCGCGCCGAGGAGCCCGACAATGCCCGGCTGGTCGAGCGCGCGCTCGCCCTGTTCGGTCAGGACCCGTTCCGCTACACGATGCGCCCGCCGCTGCTCGGCCGGCACAGTGTCGACGAGTTCCTGTTCGACACGCGCGCCGGCTTCTGCGAACACTATGCCAGCGCGTTCACGGTGCTGATGCGCGCACTCGACATCCCGGCCCGCGTGGTCACCGGTTATCAGGGCGGCGAGCGCAATCCGGTCGACGACTTCTGGCTGGTGCGCCAGGCCGATGCGCACGCCTGGGCCGAGGTCTGGCTCGAGGGCCGCGGCTGGGTAAGGGTCGATCCCACCTCGGCGATCGCGCCCGAGCGCATCGAGCGGGGTTCGCGCTCGTTGCGGGGTGCGCGCGACGACGAGTCGCCGACGCTGCTGTCGAACCTGAGATTCAACCTCGATGCCGTCTCGAACGCCTGGAACCAGTGGATCCTGTCGTACGACCACACAAAGCAGCAGCGCTTCCTCAGCTCGATCGGCCTGGCCTGGGACGACTGGCAGGAACTGGTCGGCGTGATGGCCGCGGGCCTGCTGCTGATGATCGGCGGCGTGGCGCTGATCACGCTGCACCCGCGCCGGGTGCGCGATCCGGTGCTGCGCGGCTACCTCGAGTTCTGCCGCCGGCTGGCCCTTGCCGGAGTGGTGCGCCAGGGACATGACACGCCGCTGCAGGTGCTGGCACGCGCCGAGCGGCTGCTCGAACCAGACCAGGTCACGCAGGCCCGTGGCATCGTGCACCTGTATAACCGCCTTCGCTTCAGTGGCGATCCACCGAGTGCCAAAGACGTGTCAGACTTGCGGGCTCAGGTTCACGCCTTCAAGCCCTGATTCGCCCGCATGCCCGCTGACCGCCGCTTCCGTCTTGCCTCCACCCTCTTCCTCGCCCTGCTGATCGGTGTCACCGCGCCGGGCTGCGCTTCGGCCAAGTCGACACGACGCGCCGCCGATGCAGCCGGCGCACCGGCCCGCCCCGCGGCCGCCCAGGCCGCCGCGAGCACCTCGCCGCAAGGTGTGGCCGATCGCCCGGCCGTGCAACAGTTCGTGCGCGACATGGTCGAGCGTCACCGCTTCGACGAGCAGGCGCTGCTCGCGCTGTTCACCGAGGTGCGGACCAGTGCCGATGTGCTGCGGCTGATCGCGCCGGCACGGCCGACCTTCAAGCGATCGTGGACGGTGTACCGCGGCCGCTTTCTCGACGCCCTGCGCATCCGCGAAGGCACGCGCTTCTGGCGCGAACACCAGTCGACCGTGGCGCGCGCCGCCCAGAAATACGGCGTGCCGCCCGAGATCATCGTGTCGATCATCGGCGTCGAGACCATCTACGGCCGCATCATGGGCGATTTCCGGGTCATCGATGCGCTCACCACGCTGGCCTTCGAAGACCCGCGCCGTGCCGACTATTTCCGTGAAGAGCTGACCGACTTCCTGCTCTATACGCGCGACAGCAAGCTCGACCCGCTGGGTCTGCGCGGCTCGTTCGCAGGGGCGATCGGCATTCCGCAGTTCATGCCCGGCAGCATCCGCCGCTTTGCGGTGGACTTCGACGGCGACGCAGTGATCGACCTGCGCGCCAGTCCCGCCGATGCGATCGGCAGCGTGGCGCGCTTCCTGGCCGAACACGGCTGGCGCAGCGGTGAGCCAACCCACTTCCGGGCCAGCTTCGAGGACACCGAAAAGATCGCGCCGCTGATCACCGCCGGCATCGAACCGCGCTTCAAGCCGTCGCAACTCGTTGAATACGGCGTCACGAGTCCCGACGACATTCCGGCCGACATGCCGCTCGCACTGATCGATCTGCCCAATGGCGATGCGCCCACGGTGTATGCGCTGGGCGCTCCCAATTTTTATGTGATCACGCGCTACAACCGCTCGAGCTTCTATGCGATGGCAGTGATCGAACTGGCCGGCGCGCTGAAGGCTGCCCGGCCCTGAAGCCGGCGGGCC
>DAONCJ010000565.1:0-3089 GCA_035401985.1 Burkholderiaceae bacterium
GAACACCTCCTTGGGATCGACCAGCGTGGAGAACGGCACCAGAGCCGACGAGAACCAGGTGTCGAGCACGTCGGGGTCGCGCACCAGCGGGCCGTTCCAGCCGGCGGCGGCGGCCTGCGCCAGCGCGGCCTCTTCGGTGCGGGCGACGAAGACGCTGCCGTCATGCATCGGCTGCCCGTCAGGGCCTGCCTTGTACCAGGCGGGAATCTGGTGACCCCACCACAGCTGGCGCGAGATGCACCAGTCCTGGATGTTGTTCAGCCAATGATCGTAGGTGCTGCGCCAGTTCTCGGGCACGAAGCGGATCGAGCCGTCGGCGACCACGTCGAGCGACTTCTGGGCGATGCTGCGGCCGCCCAGCGGGGAGTCGGCCGGCGAAGCCTTGCTCATGGCCACGAACCACTGGTCGGTGAGCATCGGCTCGATGATCGCGCCGGTGCGGTCGCCGCGCGGCACGGTGAGCTTGTGCGGTTTGGTGGCGGCCAGCAGCCCAAGCTGCTCGAGGTCGGCGACCACCCGGCGGCGGGCGCTGTCGCGGTCCAGGCCGCGATATCGCGTCGGCACGCTGTCGTTGAAGCACGCTTCGAGCGTGAAGACGTTGATCAGCGGCAGCCCGTGACGCTGTCCGACGGCGTAGTCGTTGAAGTCGTGGGCCGGGGTGACCTTGACCACGCCGGTGCCGAATTCGCGGTCGACGTAATCGTCGGCAATGATCGGAATCTCGCGCCAGCCGGCTGCGATGTCGTCGCTGTCGCCGGTCAGCGGCAGGCGGACCGTCTTGCCCAGCAGATGGACGTAGCGTTCGTCCTCGGGATGCACCATCACCGCGGTGTCGCCCAGCATGGTCTCGGGCCGGGTGGTCGCGACCGTGAGATGACCGCTGCCATCGGCCAGCGGATAGCGGATCTCCCACAGGTGGCCGTCTTCCTCCTCGCTCAGCACCTCGAGATCGGACACGGCGGTCAGCAGCTTGGGGTCCCAGTTGACCAGCCGCTTGCCGCGGTAAATCAGACCCTGCTCGAACAGGCCGACGAACACCTCCTTCACGACTTCCGAAAGCGCCGGGTCCATCGTGAAGTATTCGAGCGACCAGTCGGTCGAGGCGCCCATCCGGCGCATCTGGCGGGTGATGGTCGAGCCGGATTCCTGCTTCCATTCCCAGACCCGCTCGACGAACTTTTCGCGACCGAGGTCGTGGCGCGTGAGCTTCTGCGCGTCGAGCTGGCGTTCGACGACGATCTGGGTCGCGATCCCGGCGTGATCGGTGCCGGGCAGCCACAGCGTGTTTTCGCCACGCATCCGGTGATAGCGCGTGAGCGCGTCCATCAGCGTCTGGTTGAACGCATGCCCCATGTGCAGCGTGCCGGTGACATTGGGCGGTGGCAGCTGGATGCTGAACGCCGGGGTATCGGGCCGTTTGCCGGCGGCAAACAGTCCACGGGACTCCCAGGCGGCGTACCACCGGGCCTCGATGTCCTGCGGTTCGAAGCTCTTGGCCAGGGTGCCGGGTGCGGCGGTGTCGGGTGCGTTCATGGGTGTTCTATTCAGGGAAGCGGACTGCGGGGGGCGGGCGGCACATCGGCTTGCAGGCTGCGCGCGTGCAGCATGGTCAGCTCCTCGGTCACGGCCCGGGCGACCAGGTCGCGCACCAGGTGCGAGAAAACGTCGTGCAGGTCCTGGGCGAGCTGTGCGCCAGCCCTTTGGAGCAGATGGGTGAGCATGTTGTCCAGCGACGCGTCGAGCATCGGCCCGGCGTGCAGGAGCATGCGTTCGGTGACGCTGGTTTCGACGCGGGCGGCCAGCGCCGCCCAGTCCTCGTCGGAAAAAGCCGGCAGTGCCGGCTCGGTCGCGGGCTCGCGGGGCAGGCGGACGACATCGGTCAGGACCGGAATGGTCTCATCGCGCTGCAGCGGGTCCGAACCGGGGCCGCCCGGCGGCGTGATGGGGCTCATGTCTGGGCCTGCGCGCTGGCGGTGACATCGAAGCTGGTCAGCGGATAGCCGCGCTCCTTGTAGAAGCGCCAGCGTTCCCGACCCGCCGCACGGTCGTCGTCGCCGGCACTGACGAGCTCGATCAGGCGTTCGAAGCGGCTGAAGAACGAAGGCATCTGCGGAGCCAGGTTGACCAGCACGTCGCTGTGCGCGGTCTCGACGGGCTCGCTGCACAACAGGATGGGCGTGCTGGCGGCCAGCGGGTGGCTGGCCGGCACATGGGCGATGAAGTCCAGCGGCGAGAAGCTCCAGAGCTCGCTGTCCAGGGACGCCAGCGCCGCGGGCGGCGCATAGACGACCGCCCGCTGGCCGGCGCGCTGGATCTTGCGCAGCAGCCGGCATCCGTACTGGATCTTGTCCGGCACATTGAAGTGAAAATCGATGCGGGTCATGCGGGACAAATTCAGGCGTGCGACCGGCCGCGTCAGCCAGGTTCGGCGCGATCGATCAGGTACTGTGTGAGCAGGGGAACAGGACGTCCGCTGGAGCCCTTGTGCACGCCGGACTTCCAGGCCGTGCCGGCAATGTCCAGGTGCGCCCACTCGAAACTCTTGGCGAACTTGGCCAGGAAGCAGGCCGCCGTGATCGATCCGCCCGCGCGCCCGCCGACGTTGGCCATGTCGGCGAAGTTCGACTTGAGCCCTTCGCCGTATTCGTCGTCCAGGGGCATGCGCCAGCATGGGTCGCCGGATTCGCGGCCGGCAGCCAGCAGCGCGTCGGCCAGCCCGTCGTGGCTGCTGAACAGGCCGCTGCGGTGGTTGCCCAGGGCGATCACGCAGGCCCCGGTGAGGGTGGCGATGTCGATCACGGCCTGCGGCTTGAAGCGCTCGGCGTAGGTGAGCGCGTCGGCCAGCACCAGACGACCTTCGGCGTCGGTGTTCAGGATCTCGATGGTCTGGCCCGACATGCTGGTGACGACATCGCCCGGCTTGGTCGCCTTGCCCCCGGGCATGTTCTCGCTGGCCGCGATGACGCCGACCACGTTGATCGGCAGCTTCATTTCGGCGATGGCGTGCAGGGTGCCCAGCACCGAGGCAGCCCCGCACATGTCGAACTTCATCTCGTCCATCTCGGCCGCCGGCTTGATGGAGATGCCGC
>DAONCJ010000566.1:0-3084 GCA_035401985.1 Burkholderiaceae bacterium
GTCCCTTTTCACCAGAGTCCGCACCGATGAACGCACTGCAACAGACCATCGATCAAGCCTGGGAGCACCGCACCGAGCTCTCCCCCAAGTCGGCTTCCGCCGAAATCCGCGACGCCGTCGGCCACGTGCTGAACGAGCTCGACGCCGGCCGTCTGAGGGTGGCCGAAAAGACTTCCGGCGACTGGACGGTGCACCAGTGGCTGAAGAAGGCGGTGCTGCTGTCGTTCCGTCTGGAGGACAACGCGCCGGTCTCGGCAGGCGGCCTGCAGTTCTATGACAAGGTGGCGACCAAGTTCGCCGACTTCACCGCCGAAGACTTCGAGCGCGGCGGATACCGTGTCGTGCCGCCGGCAGTGGCCAGACGGGGCGCGTTCATCGGACGAAACGTGGTGCTGATGCCCTCATATGTGAACATCGGTGCCTATGTCGACGAAGGGACGATGGTCGACACCTGGGCGACTGTCGGATCGTGCGCGCAGATCGGCAAGAACGTGCACCTGTCCGGCGGCGTGGGGATCGGAGGCGTGCTCGAGCCGCTGCAGGCCAATCCGACGATCATCGAGGACAACTGTTTCATCGGCGCCCGCTCGGAAGTGGTCGAGGGCGTGATCATCGAGGAGAACTCGGTCCTGTCGATGGGCGTGTACATCAGCCAGAGCACCAAGATCTACAACCGCGAAACCGGTCACGTGCTGTACGGAAGGGTGCCGGCGGGGTCGGTGGTTGTGCCCGGTTCGATGCCTTCGGCGGATGGGCGGGTCAGCCTGTACTGCGCGGTGATCGTCAAGCAGGTCACGGCCCAGACCCGGGCCAAGACCAGCATCAATGAACTGCTGCGTGACTGAGTCACGCGGCGCCTAGGGGAGCGCAAGTCGATGGCGATGGAAAAGCTGTTCAAGCTGCTGGCCGACAAGAAGGCCTCGGACCTTTTCCTGTCGCCCGGATCGGCCGCCCACATCAAGATCAACGGGATGTCGATCCCGATCAACCAGCAGAAGCTCGATCCGGCGGCCGTGACCACGCTGATGCGCGAGATCCTCACCGAGCGCCAGTGGCAGGAGTTCGAGGACCGCCGCGAGCTCAACGTCGGCTACAGCCTGCAGGGCGTGGGCAGCTTCCGGATCAACGTCTTCCAGCAGCGCGGCTCGCCGGCCTGCGTGGTGCGCTACATCCCTGGCGATGTGCCGCGCTTCGACAATCTGGGTCTGCCCGAGTCGCTGCGCGGCCTGGTCATGGAAAAGCGCGGACTGGTGCTGGTGGTCGGCTCGACCGGTTCCGGCAAGTCGACCACCCTCGCCTCGCTGATCGACTACCGCAACGAGCAGCGCTCGGGTCACATCCTCACCTTCGAAGACCCGATCGAATTCGCCTTCCGCAACAAGCGCTCGATCGTCAATCAGCGCCAGATCGGCACGGACACCGATTCGCTGCAGACCGGACTGAAGAACGCGATGCGCCAGGCGCCCGACGTCATCCTGATCGGCGAGATCCGGGACATGGACACGATGTCGGCCGCGATCGCCTATGCGCAGTCGGGCCATCTGGTGCTCTCGACCCTGCACGCCAACAACGCCAACAACGCGCTCAATCGCATCATCAGCTTCTATGCCCCCGAAAACCGCCGCGTCATGCTGGCCGACCTGTCGGCGACGCTGCGCGCCATCGTTTCCCAGCGGCTGGTGCGGGGCAAGGACGGCAACCGGCTGCCGGCGGTCGAACTGCTGCTGAACACCCGTCACATCGCCGAGCTGATCGAACAGGGCCACCTGACCGACGTCAAGGAGGCCATGGAGAAAAGCCTTGCGCCAGGCTCCCAGACCTTCGAGCAGGCCCTGGTGCACATGGTCCAGACGGGGCTCATCGGACGCGAGGACGCATTGGCCAATGCCGATTCGCCGACCAACCTGCTGTGGCTGCTCGAGAACTCCGAGAAGCCCGTGACGTCACAGCGCCCCGCCGAGCCGCCGCCCGTGCCCACCTCCGACCCCGACGGCCCGTCCTTCTCCGAGTTCCTGCTCAACATCTAGCCGCTGCGCCGCCTCATGAACGCCCAACTGTTCGGGATCGAAAACTGCGACCAGTGCCGAAAGGCGCGCCAGTGGCTGCGCAGCCACGGCGTGGACCTGCAGGTCCACGATCTGCGCAGCGACGGTCTGACGCGCCAGATGCTCGAACGGTGGCTCACGCGCGTGCCCTGGGATTCCCTGCTGAACCGGCGCGGTCAGTCCTGGCGCAAGCTCGACGAATCGCAGCGGCGCGCGGTCGTCGACCGAGACACGCTGATCGAACTGCTGCTGGCCCAGCCGCTGCTGGTGAAGCGCCCCGTGCTTGAAGCGCCCGACCGGCTGCTGATCGGTTTTTCGGAAGCGGCCTACGCGTCCGCGTTCCCGGACACAGCCGAGGCAGCCTCCACAAGGGCGTCGGGGGCCTGACCGGGCGCCCTATCCGCGCGCTGGCTCGAAGCCCGCTTCGCAAGGGTCCTTCGCTGGCTCGGCGCCGGCTCTGCACTGACTGTGCGCTGACACTGCGCCGACCCTTGCGTCGCCTCGGCAGGCCGGCCTCTGGTATTGTCGGCGGCCTGTCCGCCGCCCGGCTCTTTTTCGACAGTTCCTTCCGCCTGCAAAGCCCCCGATGTCCGTGCCCGATTCTCCTGTTTCCGGCGCATTCGCGCTGCCCGACGTTCCCGATGCCCGTGAGGCTGCGGAAGGTCTGCGCAGCCTGCGCGACCTGGTCCGCTGGGCCTGCACCCGCCTTGCCGAGGCCGGCGCGCAGTTCGGGCATGGCACCGACAACGCCCACGACGAGGCGACCTGGCTGGCCCTTTGGTGCCTGCGCCTTCCGCTGGACAAGCCCGAACCGTTCCTGGACGCCACCGTCCTGCCATCCGAGCGGACGGCCTTCACCGCCCTGATCGAGCGGCGCTGCCGCGAGCGGCTGCCGGCCGCCTACCTGACCGGCGAGGCCTGGCTGCGCGGTCTGCGGTTCAAGTCCGACCCGCGCGCGCTCATTCCGCGTTCGATGCTGGTTGAGGCGCTCGAAGACGGCATGGCAGCCTGGCTGCCCGATCAGCCTCCGGCCCGCATC
>DAONCJ010000567.1:0-3077 GCA_035401985.1 Burkholderiaceae bacterium
GAGCTGTCGTCGGCGCAAATCGAGCGCGTTGCCGCACGCCTGCGCGCAGCCCCGGCGGGCGCGCTGCGCGTCGTGGTCACCCATCAACCGTTGATGGTGGTCGAGCGGGAGGATCGACGCGATCTGGTGCGCGGGCACGCGGCAGCCATCCGCGCGTGGGCGGGTGCCGGTGCAGACCTGTTTCTGAGCGGCCACACGCATCAGTCCTTCGTGGCCCCTGTTCTGGGGGCGAAGCGCCGCGCTTGGGTGGTGCAGACCGGCACTGCGGTGTCGAGCCGAGTCCGTGAACATGTGCCCAACAGCGTGCACCTGATCGAATGGGCGGGCGACGCCAGTCGCCACGGGTGGACGGTCGAGCGCTTGGACTGGGCAGGGGAGCGCTTCGCGACCGTCGCGCGCACGGTGATTCCGCCGCCTGCCGACGATCGCTCGCTGGTGCCTGAGATGGTTTGAACGCGTGGCGTCAGCGATCGACCTGAGTCATCTGCTGGCGCCAGAAGCTGGGCAGCAGGTCGAACAGGGGCGTCGGCTCTCGCAGCAGCATGTGGTTGGAACCCGTGACGCCCACCGTGGGCACCACGGTTGCGGTATCCACATAGGCCAGTTGCTGCATCCAGCCCACGTTCAGGCTGCCGTCTGGCGCCGGCCGCGAATAAATCAGACCCAGCATGCGGCGCGCCTCGACGCTGCCGCGCGATTCGGCGAGCCGATAGAAGCGGATCGCTTCGACGAAGTTGGACGGCACGCCTTCGCCGCGATGATATTTGCGCGCGGCCGCCAGCGCCTCGTTGGCACTGGCACTCGGCGGCGCAACGGGGGGGCTGACGGGACTCACGCCGCGAGCGCGCAGTTCGCTCAGGTCGGCCAGGGCCGCAGCCGAATTGGGGCCAGCGCGGCGGAAATAATCCTCCGCCTGTGCGATGCGATCGTTGGCAACCGCGTTCATGCCCAGTTCGATGTTGGCGTGCACGTCACCCGCTGCCGCGGCGCGTTCCAGCAACTGCCGCGCCGGCAGTTCCAGCACCTGGTCCTGCATCTGACCCGGCCGCACCACCTGCAGCGGCGCCTGTCGCGACGCCAGCACCCAGGCGAGAAAGTCCGCGCGTCCGGGATGAACCTGGCGCAGTTGCGCGATTGCGCGCGCTGCGCCTGCGGGGTCGGGCGGTCCGCTGCAGCCATCCAGGGCGCACCAGGCCAGCCCCGCATAGGCCCAGGGCTCGCGGCCGAACCTGGCAGCGCGCGCGAACCACTGCTGGGCCAGTGCCGTGTCGCGCCGCACGCCGGCGCCGTGCAGATGGATCAGACCCAGCTGCCAGGCTGCCTGAGCCGACGCGGGCGTGCTGCCATAGTTGCGCGGGGCCTCGGCCTGGCGCAGCAGACGCTGCAGTTCGCGATCCAGCACGCTGGCGCGCTGGTCGCGAGAGCCGAGACTGCCCGTCACCAACGGTGGCGCCGTGATCCGAAGTGCCTCATCGACAGGTCGCGGCTGGATACGCGTTGTCCCGAGGGGTGCCGGTTCGATCCGCGGGATCGCGCCGGACGGTGATTCAATGCGCGCCGGCGCAGGGAGTTGGATGTCCACCTGAGCGACCATGAGTGCTCTCGGACGCGCCCAGGGCTGAAGTGGCCAGTACAGCACCACGCCGGCGACAATGCCAACTATCGTCATGGGAGTGATGTACCCGCGTGGCACGGTAATGCTCCTTTCAGGCAGCTGGTTGGCGACCACATTGCGATCAAGACTGCCGGTCTGCCCGCGCGCCACATCATCGCGTCTGGGTCTTTGGCACCGCCTGGGCTTGACGTCGAGGTGCAACCTGCCACCGCATCACCTGACTCACGTGGGTGTTCGTGCCACCCAGAGCAGTTCCGAACACCTGCTGCACGCCCTCCACACCCTTCACGCCCCGGATCGGAGACAAGGCGGGCACCCGCATTTCGGCAGGCAAGTGGGGCTCCGCATCTTGCGATGTCGCCACGCAGATCATGGCTTCCGTTCCCGGCTTCCCCGCGTCGAGGATGAACCCGGGATTGGGCGCCATCCAATCGGGGATGCGAATGCCCTGGTTGGCCGAAACAAGTGAATGGGGTTGCAGCGCGTTAGGTAGCACGCGCATCACGCCGCCCGAGCTGTCGGTGTAGTAGCAGTACAGGTGCGAGGCACGAGAGACCATTGCCGATAGGAAAATCTGTTCGCCCTCCGTGAAGGCCGCGCGTTCACCAGCCGGTTGCGGATTCTCGATCTGCAAGTCGATCATCCATGGCGCTGCCGTCGTCAAGCCAAGCGCCGGCGCGGTGCTGCCGTCGGCAGTCGCCACCTGCTGAGGCCCACTGCTGCTCCAGCCTATGCGCGTGAACGAGCCATCAGCGCTCAACGCGACGAAATCACTCAACGCGGCGACGTAGGTCGGCAAATCGACGATACCGCTCACGGGCATCCCGCGATCGGCCTGGAACTTGGCCAGCGCGCCACGCACGACCGGGCTGTCGATAGCCATCGACTCGCTGTCAGTGGCGAGGTAACCCCGGCTCTTGAGCGAGGCCTTGACGAGATTGAACTGCCCGCTGGGGCCGCTTTCGGTGTACCAATCCTGCATTTGCCGCTGGAAGTGGGGGTGCGTCTGGTCGAGCGTCAGACACTGCCAGTAAGGCACGCGGGCCCATTTGCCGATCAGTTCGATCATCGCCAGGTCGACCAGTGTTCGCATGGCCGCGCCCGTGCCAAGCTGGTAGTCGCGCCCGACGTTGAATCTCACGCCGTAGGTGCCGATCCGGCCGCCCAGGTCCATGCCCTGGCCACCGCCACCGGTGACCACTTCGTTCGCAGAATCAAGTCCCGGAATGATGGTCCGCGTGCGGAAGTCGCCGAGGTGGACTTCCAGGCCGATGATGGTGGCGTTGCGCGAACGGCTGTAACCAAGATCGACACGCGGTCCGGATAGGCCGGCTTCCGCCTGGTTGTTGATGACGCTCTGATCGACGAAAGCGATCGCGCCCGACACATAAAGCGCCGGTCGCTGCAACTGCATCTGGTTGTTGTTGAGCAGGATCGTCGTCAGGTTCTGCACCGTGTCCTG
>DAONCJ010000568.1:0-3076 GCA_035401985.1 Burkholderiaceae bacterium
CGACAAGGACGACGCGCCGGCCCCCGGCCCTCTATTTCGCCAGCAGATCGACGTCGACCCAGCCGGCGATGGCGCGCGGCGCCTTGCCGTCATGGATTTCACCGGCCAGCGTGTTGGCACCCGGATCGTAGGGCCGCTTGTTGTACTTGCCGCTCCAGCCGTCCGGGGGCTGACCCATGTCGGCGGTGTTCCATTCGGTCCCTGACGAATCGATGATGACGCCGACGTGGGTGATCGCCATGTCGGTCAGCGCGCCGGTGCACAAGGCGTACAGGTCGCCGGGCTGAGGCCGGCGGCCCGGCACGTCCGAGGCCTGGACCCACGCGTTGTAGCGCCGGCCTTCCTTGGGCAGTCCGGTCGTCGCCGGCCACCGGAACGGACGCTTCAGTTCCTGCGCGACGAACGCCGGCAGCGTGTAGCAGTTGGTGCCGCCGCTCTTGTTGTACGGGTTGTAGTTGTTGACGACGTACTTGCCCTGCGGCGTGTTCGCCGGCGGAGGATCCAGCTTCACCTTGTTGCGGTCGGCATCGCGCTTCTGCACAGACCAGTCGACCGGAAACAGACAAGGAATCGTCCGCGGCACGATCAGGTCGAGAATGCGGCGCCGGACCGGGCTCAGTCCCTGCGGCTGCTCGGCGGCCGCCGCCTCGAGGGCCCAGGTGCCGACGAAGTCCTTCAGTGCAGCGTCCTTCGGGGCGTAGGCCCTGGCCAGGCCGGCTGCATGGGTTGCGTCGACCTCCGAAGTCGGCGAGTCGCGGATGATCAGGATATTCCGGCGCTCTCCGCCGGGCGACCGGTCCCACAGCCAGATGGCGCTTGGCGCGGAAGTCAGTTCGAACTGCCCCTGGCGCGAAAACGCGATGCGGCTCCAGGCGCTGCCGGCACTGGCGCCGACCGACCAGGTCCGGGTGGCCCAGTCGAGAGAAATGCCAGCGATCAGCTGGGTTGAGAGCGACAGATTGACGATCATCGAGGTCCCTTGGCGTGTCGACGGGGGGCCCGGGCCGGCAGGCTATCGAACGGTCTGCGGGCAAGGGCGCAGACGATTCAAGCGCCCTGCCGCCTACGGGATCCAGCGGTGACCGACCAGCGCATCGGCGGCCCGGACGCCCGGTTGTCGGGGCGTGCACCGCTGGCCCGGATGCCCGGTTGTCCAGGCGTGCGCAGATGGGTCCGGCGGCCGGTCGTCCGTGAGTGCGCAGTTCGACCGGCAGCGCCGGCCGCTGCCGCTCAGCTGATCGCTGGCGCCTTGCTGCCCACGAAGCGCACACGCAGTTCGCGCTTCAGGACCTTGCCCGTCGCATTGCGCGGCAGCGCCTCGATGATCTCGATGTCGTTGGGCAGCTTGAACCGGGCAAGACGCTCGCCGCAATGGTTCAGCACCGTCACGCGATCGAGCGTCTGACCGGGTTTCAGGACCAGCACCGCGAGACCCGTCTCGCCCCATTTCTCGTGCGGCACGCCGATCACCGCCGCCTCCGCGACCTGCGGCAGCTGATACAGCACATTCTCGACCTCGGCCGGATAGACGTTCTCGCCGCCCGAGATGTACATGTCCTTCCACCGGTCGACGATGAAGACGAAGCCTTCGTCGTCCATCCTCGCCGCGTCGCCGGTCTTGAGCCACCGACCCGCAAAGCCCGCAGCCGTCGCATCGGGCCGGTTCCAGTAGCCCGGCGTGATGTTCGGTCCGGCGACCCACAGTTCGCCGATCTCGTTGGGCCCGCAATCGCCACCGTCGTCGTTGACGATGCGCATCTCGGTGTGCATCAGCACCTTGCCGGTCGACCCCAGCTTGCGAACGGCGTCCGCCGGGTCGAGGAAGATGCAGGCGGGGCTGGTCTCGGTCATGCCGAAGCCCTGCATCAGCAGCACACCGCGCGCCGCCCAGCCCTCCAGAATGGTCAGCGCACACGGAGCACCGCCCACGCCCGCACTGCGCAGCCGCGACAGATCGGTGGTGTCGAAATCGGGGTGCTGCATCATGAACTGGTAAGGCGCCGGCACCGCGAAGAAATGCGTGATGCCCTGTGCCGGATCGCCGATCGCCCGCAGCGCGCGCCCGGGATCGAAGGTGCGCATGATCACCACCGTGCCGCCCGCGTGCAGGACCGGATTGGAGTAGCAGTTCAGCCCGCCCGTATGGAATAGCGGCAGCACCGACAGATGCACCGTGTCCAGCCCGATGCCCGCCGGGATTCCGAGGTTGATGCAATTCCAGAAGTTCATCCCGTGGGTGATCATCGCGCCCTTCGGGTGGCCGGTGGTGCCCGAGGTGTACATGATCGTGCTGACGTCGTCGTGGGTCAGCTCGGGGCGCGGGCCGGGCGGCTTGCCGCTGAAGGCCTGAATGACCGCTTCGTAGGGGCTGTCCGGGGCAACGCCACCGCCCGTGGAGTCGATGCACAGCAGCGTGGCAATGCCGCAGCGACGCTGCAGTTCCTGGGCCGACTCGGCGAACTCCTTGTCATGGATCAGCACCTTGGGCGCGCTGTCGTTCAGGATGTATTCGAGCTCGGCCACGGTGAGGCGCCAATTCAGCAGCACCGCGATGGCGCCCGTGCGGCCGCAGGCAAACTGGACATCGAAGTACTCGACTCCATTGTTGGCGAGCAGCGCCACGCGATCGCCCCGCTCCACGCCCTGCGAGTGCAGCCAGGCGGCCATCGCATCGGCCCGCTTGTCGAGATCGGAATAGGAAAAGCTGCGCCCGGTGCCCAGGTCGCGCACCGCCTCCTTGCCAGGCCGATGAAGACTGTTCTTGGACACCCAGTCGTAGGCCCGAACCGCCCCCCGGCTCGGCGGACGCGAGCTGCGCATGGCGGCGATCTGCGCGGGGTCGGGTTCGAACGCCGGCGAGGAGGTCTGCAGTGCCCGAGCGTTCTCGGGAAGGGGTGCGTTCGACACGACGGGGTTCTCCGGGCGGGGCTTGGGGTGCCAATGTAACCGAGGCCGATGCCGCGGACGATGCGGGTAAACCTCAACGCCGCGCCAGCCCCGGTGCGGGGCTTCGAGTGCTTACAGTGGCGCCAGCGGCAGCGGCTCGCCCGCGGGCAGCGGCACCCGGCCCACGTTG
>DAONCJ010000569.1:0-3074 GCA_035401985.1 Burkholderiaceae bacterium
GCGGCGTCGCTGAAGCCCAGGGCGGCAGCGATGTCGTCGACCTCGAGGAACGAGGTCGACAGGTAGTCGACAGCCAAGGCCTGGCGCACGCTCGCCAGCAGTTCCAGATAGGTCGTCCCCTCTTCGTTGAGCCGTCGCCGCAGCGTCCGGGCGTTGATGCACAGCCCCGCCGCGATCTCGTCGATGCTGGGAAAGCGGCCGGGTGTTCGCGTCAGTTCAGCATACACGCGGCGGCTCATGCCCGAGCTCCACTTGTGGTCCTCCAACAGCTTGGCGCAGGCTGCCGAAACCTGGGTCGCGGCGATAGGGTTCGCGAATTGGGGTGTCCGGTCCAGCCACTCGGCTGGGTAGTCCACTTGCGTGCGAGGCTGATCGAAGGCGACGGTGCATTCGAGCACCCGCTCCAACAGGCCAGCGTATCTCGGACGCGGCAACGCGAAGTTCGCGCGCGCAGGCATGCACCAGGCGCCCATCACGTGCTTGGTCAGACTGACGTGCGTGCCGAGCTGCATCTCCAGCAGCGCGCGAAACAGATCGGTATCGACGTCGGGCAGCGCGGCTTCGTCGAGCGTCGGTAGAACCCATGAGGCCACGTCGTGCTCCACCTCGAAGGCAATCCGCATGACCGGTGTGGCAAGTCCGTGATAGCGCACGGCGAGTTCGCAGGCACCGCGCATCGACTCGGCGCACGCCAACGCATAGCCGTACATGCCGTAGTCGGTGAGGCGCATTCCGCCCCCCACGAGTGCGGCCCATCCCGCCTCTGGCGACAGCCTGCCGGCGTTGCGGCACACCACGATGAACTGGTGGACCGAGATCCGAGTCTGGGCATTCGAGGCTTCGGCCGGCGACAGGCCGGAGCCGGCCAGCAGCAGCTTGATGTCCACCCCCAGTTCACTCAGGGCGCGCATGACGGCGTGCACCTTGAACGGCGCGTACCGCTTTTCGTGTAGCGCAAGCGCCGTGTTCAGTCTCGGTGTCGTACTCATGAAGTGTCCTTAAGTCGCACTGTCGCCTTCCGCATTCTCCACACGGAGAACCCGGGGCGGTTCAATCGGCTACCTCACGCCGCCGGTGGGCCTGAACCTGATCGTCGCCATTGCGGCCTTCAAGGTGGCCTTCGGCACCATCGTCAGGTCGGTGATCCCGTTCATCACCATCATGCTGATCTGGCTGGTGATCGTGATCGTCTACCCGACCCTGTCGCTGGGCTTGCTGGGCAGATGAACACCGACGCCGCGCTGCGCGAGCGCGCGGCGCGCGTCATCCCCGGCGGCCTGTGGGCCACACGCGCGCGCAGGGCCTGCCGGCCGGCTATCCGCAGTTCTTCTCGCACGCCGATGGCTGCCGGCTGTGGGATACCGACAGGCCGCGAGTACATCGACTTCATGTGCAGCTGGGGCCCGGTGATGCGGGGCCATCACGATGCCGACGTGGATGCCGCTGCCGCTGCCCAGGCACGTGCAGGCGATGTGATGAACGGCCCGGCCCCGGTGCTGGTGGAACTGGCCGAGTTCTTCACCGCCTTGGTCGCGCATGCCGACTGGGCGCTGTTCGCGAAGAACGGCACCGACGCGACGACGATTGGCGTGACCACCGCGCGCGCCGCGACGCGCAAGCGCAAGCTGCTGCTGGCGCGCGGCGCCTGCCACGGCGCGGCGCGCGCGCGAGGCTGCGGCGTCGATCTTCGTCACCGGCTCGTTCTGGTGCGGCGCCGTGGCCATGGCCTCGGCACTGGCCACTTTGCGCAAGCTGCAGGCGCTGGACGGCATCACCCACATTCAGGCGATGGGTCAGCGGCTGCGCGATGGCCTGGACGCGCAGGCGAGGGCCACGGCTTCGGCATCCGCCAGAGTGACCCGCCGCAGACCGGCGCATAGGATTTTCAAACGCACCCTCGAAATCCCCGACGCGGGAGCCGAGGCCGGCCAGGCTCGCGGGCGAACTGGCCGACGCGTTGCACCAGCACCTGTTGGCGCAGCAGCGGGTGCGGCGCGGGGTGAGGCGGGATGTGGTGATCACGCCTGTGGGGCAGCAGGCCTTGCGCTTCCGTTGTCGGCGCCGTGAGGCGGCGCGGCGCCTACCCCGCGTGCGCGCGCAGCCAGGCCACGATGTCGGCGGTGACCTCGTCGCGGTTGGTCTCGTTCAGGATTTCGTGGCGGCCACCCGGGTACAGCTTCACCGTCACATCGGCCAGGCCGGCATCGTGGTAGCGCTGGCCCAGCAACTGGATCAGCGCGCCGCCGCCGGCCAGCGGGTCGGCGTCGCCCGACGCGATCAGCACCGGCAGGTCACGGCGGATGCCGGCCAGCCGCGCCGGGTCGGCCACTCGGGGTGCGGGTTCGAACAGGGCGGGAATCACATCGGCCGGCACGTCCCAGCCGCACCAGGGGTTCGCCACGTAGGCGTCCACCTCGGCGGGGTCGCGGGACAGCCATTCGTAGCCCGTGCGGTGCTCGAAGCCCGCGTTGAAAGCTTCGAGCCCGGCGGGCGCGTCGGCGGGAGCGTTGGCCATGGCGGCGGCGAATGCGTCCAGCGCGGTCGAGCCGGACAGCACCACGCCCGCCCAGGCGGCGGCGTGGTCGAGCAGGGCCGCCTGCGCGGCGAACGAGCCCATCGAGTGCCCGAACAGGAACACCGGCAGACCACCGTACTGCGCGCGCAGCCCGGCGCCGAACTGGGCTACATCTGCGATCAGGCCGTCGAAGCCGGCGGCGCCGAAGTCGCCTAGGCGCCCGTTGGCGGTGCGCCCGTGCCCGCGGTGGTCGACCGCGTGGACCACGAAGCCAGCCGCGTTCAGCGCCCGGGCAAAGCGGTCATAGCGCTCGCCGTGTTCGGCCAGACCATGGGCGATCTGCACCACGCCGGCGGGTCGGTCGTCCACGTCGGCCCAGGTGTAGGCCACGATGCGGGTGCCATCGGCGTCGGAGAGGAAGGAGGAGGTTGAGGTTGAGGTTGAGGTGGTCATCGTTTCATTCTCACTTCGCACACCTGCTGCACGACCTAGGGAAAACGGCAAGACTCGGCGCACGCCAACGCATAGCCGTACATGCCGTAGTCGGTGAGGCGCATTC
>DAONCJ010000570.1:0-3073 GCA_035401985.1 Burkholderiaceae bacterium
CGGCATTCCGGCGCCCGCCTCGACGCCCGAGTTCCTGGTGAAGACAATCGGCACGACCTACAAGCTCGACCTGGCCGCAGCGCCGTACCGCGGCGGCGCCCCCATGATGGCCGACCTGATGGGCAACCAGATACCGGCCGGCATCGCCTCGGTGCCCGACTTCATCGAGAATCACAAGGCCGGCAAGCTGCGCGTGGTGATGGTGCTGGGCAAGAACCGGCAGCCGGCACTGCCCGACGTTCCGTCGTCGACCGAACTGGGCCTGAGCGGCTTCGAAGACCTGCCCTTCTACGGTCTGTTTGCGCCGGCCGGCACGCCAAAGGCCAGCATCGACCGGATTTCCGAGGCGCTATCCAAGGTGATCGCCCAGCCCGAGGTGCGCGACCGCCTGACCGGGATGGGCCTGAGCGTGGGCTTCATGCCGGCCCAGCAGCTCGCCCAGCGCGAACACGCCTATGCCCAGGCCTGGGCGAAGATCATCAAGTCGAGCGGCTTCCAGCCGCAGTGACCGCGGGCGGGCGGCGGGCTGGCACGGGCCTACAATGAATGTTCAAAACCACCGGTCCAGAGGAGACAACCTTGACCAATGACATTCGCCGCAGGACTGTGCTGACACCGCTGGCCGCCATGGCGGTCCTGGGCATGCCGCCGGGCATGGCCCGCGCGCAGAAGAAGTACGGCCCCGGCGTCACCGACGCCGAGATCAAGATCGGCCAGACGCTGCCGTACAGCGGCCCGGCCTCCGCCTACGGCCAGATCGGCCGTGCCGAGGCGGCGTATTTCAAGTGGGTCAACGAGAAGGGCGGCATCAACGGCCGCAAGGTCAACCTGATCAGCCTCGATGACGGATTCAGCCCGCCGAAGGCCGTCGAGCAGGTCCGCCGGCTGGTCGAGCAGGACGAGGTGGCCTTCATCTTCAACGTGCTGGGCACGCCGCTGAACCTGGCCATCCGCGCGTACCTGAATCAGCGCAAGATTCCGCACATCTTCAATGCCGCCGGCTCCGAGCGCTTCGCCGATCCGGCGGGCTTCCCATGGACGATGGGCTGGCAGCCGACGCTTCGCACCGAGGCGATGTTCTATGCGAAGCATCTGATGACCTCGCATGCCAATGCGAAGGTCGGTGTGCTGCTGCAGGACGACGACTTCGGCAAGGAGATGCTGGCCGGACTGAAGGAAGGGCTCGGGGCGAAGGCAGCCACGATGATCGTCGCCGCCGAAAGCTTCCAGGCCACCGACCCGACGGTCGATTCGCAGATCGTCACCCTGAAGGGCGCCGGCGCCGATGCGGTGATGCTCTTCACCTATGCCAAGCAGGCCGCGCAGGCGATCCGCAAGATCTCCGACATGGGCTGGAAGCCCGACACCTATCTGCACCTGGGCTCGGCCTCGATCGGCGCCACGCTGACCCCTGCCGGCCTGGACCGCTCGGTGGGCGTCAAGACGGCCGGCTTCATGAAGGACGCCACCGATCCGCAATGGG
The DNA here is from genome assembly GCA_035401985.1 of Burkholderiaceae bacterium. GTDB lineage: Bacteria > Pseudomonadota > Gammaproteobacteria > Burkholderiales > Burkholderiaceae_E > Quisquiliibacterium. The sequence goes on from DAONCJ010000570.1 coordinate 1,484, forward strand.
CGAACGATCCGTTCATCAAGGGCTGGGTCGAGTGGATGAAGAAATACATGCCCGATGCGAATCTCAGCGATTCCCTGAATCTGGCCGGCTACGCTTACGCGCAGACGCTCGAACAGGTGCTCAAGCAGTGCGGCAGCGACCTCACCCGCGAGAACATCATGAAGCAGGCGGCCAGCCTGAAGGACTACCGCAACGAGGCCCTGCTGCCGGGCAGTCTCATCAACACCAGCCCCACCGACTACCGCGTCATCGAGTACATGAAGCTGCAACGCTTCAACGGCAAGGTCTGGGAGTTCGTCTGAACGGCACGATCGAACAGGCTCAGGCGATCGATCGCACGAAGCCGTAGGCGAGGTTCGATCGGCGGGTGCCGGCGGCCTCGTAGGCCGCCCTCGCCTGCGCCATCCGGTCGCCGTTCAGGGCGGCCCGCGCTGAGCGCACCCATGCTGCGGCCCGCCCGCAGCGCTGCCGGCTGGCCGTCCGCGATTACGGAACAGACGCCGGGGCCGCGGCGCTACTATCGCGCACACGCCCCTGGCCAGAGCACGGCATCGGCACGGCCGCCAGGCGCCACATCGGAGGTTTCCCGTGGACGGTGAAAACACCAAATCGACGGCCTCGCCGGCGCAGATGATCGAGCGCATCGGTTCGGACTTCGGCACGTCCGAATGGATGCTGCTCGACCAGGCGAAGGTCAGCGCCTTCGCCGACCTGACCGACGACCGCTATTTCATCCACATCGACCCGGAACGCGCCAGCCGCGAGACGCCCTACGGCGGCACGATCGCGCACGGGTTCCTGACGCTGGCGATGCTCGCGCAGATGGCCTACCAGGTGTGCCCCGCGGTCGAAGGGACCAAGTCGGGCGTGAACTACGGCTTCAACCGGCTGCGCTTCGTTGCGCCCGTGCCCACCGGTTCGCGGGTACGAGGCCGGTTCCGCCTGAAGCACTTCGAGTCGCGGCCGGGCGATCGCTGGCAGGCCACCTGGGATGTGTCGATCGAGATCGAAGGCGGCACCAAACCGGCCATCGCTGCCGAATGGCTGAACGCCGGCTTCTTCTGATGCGAACGACCGGACCGGCACGCGCGCACGCCGGATCGGCCTGAACGCGACGGTGGTCGCGGCCACCGGCCATGACCGCGCTCGGGCCAACCGCCGCGGCATTCTGTGGATGTGCGCGGCGATGGCGTTCTTCATCGTCAACGATGCACTGGTCAAGCATGTCAGCGAGCGGGTGCCGGCTTGTTCCGCTACACCGGTCTGCTCTGGGCGCTGATGGTCGGATTCGTGTGCTGGGGCGATGTGCCCAACGGACTGGCATGGCGCGGCATTGCGCTGCTGATCGGCGCCGGGCTGTGGATGCTGCGCCAGGAACAGGTGCGCGCGCGGCTCGAGCGGCCCGCCGCACGAGCCTGAGCGGGCAACCGCTGTCGCGGGCGCACGTCCCCGGAGGCGATCAGACCAGGGGCTTGCGTGTCTCGGCGATCACCCAGCTGGCGTAGGCGGGCAGCGCCGCGTCGGGACGAAGCGCGACGGTTTCGGGCAGGTCGTAGGGATGGGGCGCCTGCAGCCGCGAGGCCAGCTCGG
>DAONCJ010000571.1:0-3072 GCA_035401985.1 Burkholderiaceae bacterium
CCGGCTGGTGCCCGCCGGGCATGCTGGGCATCGGCATCGGCGGCACCGCCGAGAAGGCCATGATGATGGCCAAGGAGTCGCTGATGGAGCCGCTCGACATGCACGAGCTGCTCGCGCGCGGGCCGCGCAGCAAGCTCGAGGAGATGCGCATCGAGATCTACCAGAAGGTCAATGCGCTGGGCATCGGCGCGCAGGGTCTGGGCGGTCTGGCCACGGTGCTCGACGTCAAGATCGAGACCTTCCCGACCCACGCGGCCTCCAAGCCGCTGGCGATGATCCCCAACTGCGCGGCCACGCGCCATGCGCACTTCACGCTCGATGGTTCGGGCCCGGCCTATTGCGAGCCGCCCTCGCTGGACGAATGGCCCAAGGTGCAGTGGGCGCCCGACTACGAAAAGAGCCGGCGCGTCGATCTGGACACCCTCACCCGCGAGGAAGTCGCCTCCTGGACGCCCGGTCAGACGCTGCTGCTGTCGGGCCGGATGCTGACCGGCCGCGACGCCGCCCATCAGCGCATCAGCGACATGCTGGCCCGCGGCGAAAAGCTGCCGGTCGACTTCGCCAATCGCGTCATCTACTACGTCGGCCCGGTCGATCCGGTGCGTGACGAAGTGGTGGGTCCGGCGGGCCCGACCACGTCCACCCGGATGGACAAGTTCACCGACATGATGCTGTCGCAGACCGGACTGATCGCGATGATCGGCAAGGCCGAGCGCGGGCCGGTCGCCATCGAGGCGATCCGCAAGCACAAGAGCGCCTACCTGATGGCGGTCGGCGGCGCGGCCTATCTGGTGTCCAAGGCCATCCGCGGCTCGAAGGTGCTGGGCTTCGCCGACCTCGGCATGGAAGCGATCTACGAGTTCGAGGTCAAGGACATGCCGGTGACCGTCGCCGTGGACGCCAAGGGCGTGTCGGTGCACGAGACCGGCCCGCGCGAGTGGCAGCGCCGCATCGGCAAGATTCCGCTGGTCACCGCCTGAACCGCACAGCCACCCCAACCGGAGCCGCCATGCAGCCCATCGAAACCAGTGCCGCGCCGAGCCGTCCCAAGCTGTTCTCCCAGGCCGTCGCGGCCCAGGGCCTGCTGTTCGTGTCGGGCCAACTGCCGCTGAAGCTGGACGGCAGTCTGGCCGGCCCGGGCATCGTCGCCCAGACCGAACAGGTCATGCGCAATCTCGAGGCCATCCTCACGGCCGGCAACTCGAACTTCGCCAGCGTGGTGAAGGCCACGGTCTTCCTGGCCGATCTGGCCGATTTCGTGGCCTTCAACGAGGTCTGGGGACGCTACTTCCCGTCCACCAAGCCGGCCCGCTCCACGGTGCAGGTGGCGCGGCTGGCGATGGATGCGCTGATCGAGATCGAAGTCATCGCCTGCCCCATCAGGTTCGAGGGCGGCTGAGCCGCCGGGCGCCGCGTCGGTGACGCGGCGCGGTCCCGCTCGCGGGCTTCAGCCCGCACGCGCGAGCCCTCAGGTCGAATCGCCGCCGATGCCCCACTTGGGCCGCGGCACCTTGCGAAACGGCAGCGAGCCCAGGTTGCTGGTCAGCGTGCCCGGACCATCGACATAGATCACGCGCGTGGCGATCTTCGAGTACGACGCGAAGAAATGCTGCGACGACTTCACGACGATCAGACGGCAGGCGCCAAGATCGCAGCCCATGCGGGTGAACATGTCCGAACCCATGGCCTGCTGGCGCTGCGCCGTCAGCAGCACCTGCACGCCGGCCACCTGCACCAGCGCGCTGTCGCCCAGCGCCGTGGGCCCGCCGCCCAGCCCCGTCATCACCAGTGAGCGGCACAGCCGCAGCACCTGCACGTCGGCGTCCAGCGGATCGCCCGACACCGGCCCGATCTTGCCGCCGATGCGCAGCGCCAGACGGGCCCCTTCGCCGGCATTGAAGCAGATCGACACCGCCACCGGGTCCCACAGCGGTCCCAGCGCGACGCGATCGATGCCGCGTTCGAGCAGCCGGCGCAGCACGAAGGTCGAATCGTTCGGTGCGCCGCCGCCGGAATTGTCCGCGGTGTCGGCCAGCACCACCGGCCCCTTCGGCTCGGCCAGCGCCGCGTCGAGCGCCTCGTCGATGCCCATCGCACCAGGGGCGAGCCGGTCGCGAAAGGCGATGATCTCGCGGCCGAGCCGCTCGGCCATGCGGGCGGCGCGCTCGCCATCGCCGTCGGCGTAGACCAGCACCTTCGTGCCCATGTCGGGCGTGTCGCCCCACGGAAACCCGTGGATCGGCGAAATCGACACAATGCCGTCGTGCCCCTCGAGCGCCTTGATGCGGTCGACGAAACCGCGCATCGGCTCGCGGCTGGTGTGCATCATCGAGATCATCTGGCAGTCGAACACGGCCGGCACCGGCCGGATCTCGCCGGCCGCGACACGGGCGCACAGAGTGACCAGTTCGTCACCGCGCTCGAACACGTCGGTGTGCGGGTACTCCTTGAATGCGAGGATCAGCGTCGCGTTCTCGACCATGGCTTGCGACAGGTGCGTATGGGGATCGTCCTCGACACCGATCACCACATCGGGGCCGACCATCGCCCGCACGCGCGCCAGCAGATCGCCCTCGCAGTCGTCATAACCATCGGCCACCATCGCGCCATGCATGCCCAGCAGCACGATGTCGACCGGCAGAGCGGCCTCCAGATCGGCCAGCAGTTCGGCGCGCAGGGTTTCATAGGCCAGCCGCGTGGTCGGGCCGGCCGGGCCTGCGAAAGCGACCAGCCCCTCGATCAGCGTCCAGCCGCGCGCAGGCGCCTGGCGCCGCGCCGCCCACAGCGGACCGGCCAGGAACTGCGGCGTATCGGGATACTTTCCGGCCGGGAAGTAGCAGGACTCGTAGTACGAATCCAGACCGGTGGGCAGCGGCGAGAAGGTATTGGTCTCGGTCCCCAGTGAACCCGCAAAGACCCGCATGCTCCTGGCCTCCTTCGGTTGTCCGAGCGATCGATCAGGCATCGGCCACCGCCGCGGCCTCGGTGCCGCCGAACCGGAAATGCCGGCCTGGCGCCGCCTCGAACAGCGATCGCGTGTATTCGTGCCGCGGCGCGCCGAACACCTCGGCG
>DAONCJ010000572.1:0-3071 GCA_035401985.1 Burkholderiaceae bacterium
CCCGCCGCATGTCCATCATTTGCCCTTGCCGTCTTTGCCGGCGGCGTCCTTGCCCCCTTTGTCAGCGCTGTCCTTGCCGCCTTTCTCGGCGCCGTCCTTGCCGTCCTTGCCAGCGGCGCCCTTGGAGGGCGTGGCTGGCGCCACCACCACCGTCTGGCCGTCCGCCACCCAGTCCGGCGGATTGAGGATCAGCCGATCGGACTCGGTGATGCCGTCGAGCACCTCGAAGGATGTGCCGTAGTTGCGCCCCACCGACACCTTGCGCAGCGCCACGCGTCCCTTGGGATCGACCAGGGCCACCATGGCGCCCTCGCCCCGGAACAGCAGCGTGTTGCTGGGCGCCATCAGCGACTGGCTGGCCTGCAGCGGCAGAAGCACCTGGACGTAAGAACCCGGCATCAGCAGACCTTCAGGGTTGGGCAGCGACACCTCGACCTGCATCGTGCGGGTGCCGGCATCGATCGATGCGGCAGTCCGGGCGACCTGCCCCGGAAAACGCTGTCCCTTCAATTCGGGCAGCGTGACGACCACCGGTTGACCGGTCTTGACCAGACGGGCATACGACTGGGGCACGTTGACGTAAACACGCAGCGTGTCGGTCTGCGAAAGCGTGAACAGCACCTTCGATCCGTCGATCAGATCACCGACATCGATGTTGCGTCGGGTGATCACGCCGGCAAAGGGCGCCACCACCCGCTTGAAGCCCTCGAGCTGGCGCAGACGCTGCAGGTTGGCGTCAGCCGCGGCCAGATTGGCCTGGGACTGGGCGACCGCACTGCGCTTTTCTTCGAGGTCCTGCTGCGAAACGACGTCCTTCTTGCGCAGGCCCTCCCAGCGCTCGGCCGTGCTGCGCGCCAGCGCGAGGCTGGAGGCGGCCTGCTCGCGCGCCGCAGCGGCCTGGCTCAACTGCTGATCGATCTCGGGCGCCTCGATCTCGGCGAGCAGTTCGCCCTTGGCCACGCGGCTGCCGATGTCGCGGGTCCAGCGCTTCAGATAGCCGTTGGCCCGCGCAGCGATGGGCGCCTGCACGAAGCCCTGCAGGGTGGCGGGGAGTGCCAGCTGCTGACCGGCCTCACTGCGCCTGGCCTGAGTCGTCTTGACGTACTGCTTGGCGTTCTCCTGCGTCACACTCTCGAGAGCCCGTGCATCCGCCGTGCGGATGAACAGAGTGCGCGCCGCGCCCGCACCCAGCAGAACCAGGACGATGAAAGCGGCAATCCGGGTTCGCCTGACGACTTGCCCGCGCTTGAGCAGGTCGACGGGTTCCTCGCCCTGTTGGCCCTCGATGGGGTGCAGGGCCAGCGCGGCGTGGCGTTGCTCGGACATGAATCAGCTCTCCTGGGGTTCGGGCAGCGCACCGGCAGCCCCGTGGCGGGCCGCGCGGCGCGCCAGACGCTGATGAACGGCGGCAAACACCACCGGCACGAAAAACAAGGTCGACACCGTGGCGAAAATGAGTCCGCCGATCACCGCCCGCCCCAGCGGGGCATTCTGCTCGGCGCCCTCGCCGATGCCCAGCGCCATCGGGATCATGCCGATGACCATGGCCAGCGCGGTCATGAGGACCGGCCGGATCCGGGTGGCACCTGCCTCGAGGGCGGCCGCCAGCGGCGGGACTCCTTCGGCCAGGCGTTGGCGGGCAAACGAGATCAGCAGGATGCTGTTCGCGGTCGCCACGCCCATCGTCATGATGGCGCCGGTCAGCGCCGGCACACTGAGCGTGGTCCCGGTGAGGAACAGGATCCAGGCAATGCCGGCGAGCGCGGCGGGCAGCGCGGCGATGATGACCAGCGCGTCGAGCCACGACTGGAAGTTGACGACGATCAGCAGATAGACCAGCACGATCGCCATTGCCAGACCGACGCCCAGACCCAGGAACGAGGCCTGCATGGTCTCGACCTGGCCGCGCAGCACCACCTGGCTGCCCTTGGGCAGCTTCGGGCGGATCTGATCGACGAGCACTGCGACCCGGTCAGCCACCGAGGCGAGGTCGGTGCCCTGCACACCGACGTACACATCGATCGCCGGCGAAATGTTGTAACGCGAGACGACGGCTGCCTGCTGGCTCTGCTCGATGTCGACCAGATTGCCCAGCAGCTGGGTCGAGCCCGCACCGGCCACGGTGCCGGTTCCGACCGGCATGTTCAGCAGCGCATCCATCGTGTCGACCTGATATTGCGGCGTCTGCACGGCCACGCTGTAGACGACGCCGTTCTGGGGGCTGAGCCAGAACGCGGGCGCAGTCTGTGAACTGCCCGACAGGGAGATCAGCACGTTCTGGCCCACATTGGCCGCGCTCAACCCGACCTGCTGCAGCCGCGTGCGGTCCATGGTCATGCTGAGCGCCGGGGCATTAAGACGCTGGTGGACATGGGCATCGACCGCGCCGGGAATCTGGCGGATCGCCTGGGTCAGTTCGCCGGCCAGCTTGGCGTTGCCCGCCACGTTGGGGCCGGTGAACTGGACGTCGATGGCCGCCGGCAGGCCGAAATTGAGGATCTGGGTGACGATGTCGGCCGGCTGGAAGAAGAACTCGATCCCCGGAAAACGGCGCGGCAGCTCCAGCCGCAACTGCGAGACGAATTCGTCGGTGGGCCGGTGCCCCTTGCGCAGCGACAGCAGGATCTCGCCGTCCAGCGTGCCGATCGTTCCGGCGTTGCTGTAAGACAGATTGATGCCGCTGTTGGGCACGCCGAGGTTGTCCAGGATGGTTTCGAGCTGATCGGGCGGCACGATCTCGCGAATCGCCACCTCGACCGCGTCGGCCAGCCGTGCCGTCTCCTCGATCCGGGTGCCGGTCGGCGCCCGGAAATGCAGTCGGATCTGACCCGCATCGACGGACGGGAAGAAGTCCTGCCCGAGCATCGGAACCAGCGCCCCCGAAGCCACGCAGAACAATATGAACGAGACGGCAAAGCCGCGCCGATGCGACAGCAGCGCCGAGAGCACCAGGGTGTAGGCCCGTCGCACGCGTTCGAAGCGCCGGTCAAAGGCGCGGTACAGGCGCTGCAGCAGGCTGGGCCTTGCATCGGGCGCCGGCGCCTTCACACGCCCCATGAGCAGCAGCACCA
>DAONCJ010000573.1:0-3068 GCA_035401985.1 Burkholderiaceae bacterium
GCTCGATGGCGACGACTGGGTCATCAACGGTGAGAAGTACTACATCTCGGGCGCCGGCGACCCGCGCTGCAAGATCATGATCGTCATGGTCAAGACCAGCCCGAACGCGCCGGCCAACAAGCAGCAGTCACAGATCCTGGTGCCGATGGACACCCCGGGGGTCGAGATCCTCGGGCCGATGCATGTGTTCGGTCACGACCACGCGCCGCGCGGCCACATGCACATGCGCTTCAACAACGTGCGGGTGCCCAAGGAGAACATCCTGCTGGGCGAAGGCCGCGGCTTCGAGATCTCGCAGGTGCGGCTCGGACCGGGGCGCATCCACCACTGCATGCGCACGATCGGCAAGGCACAGAAAGCGCTCGACATGATGGTCGCGCGTGGCCTGAGCCGCGAGGCCTTCGGCAAGAAGATCGCTCACCTGGGCGGCAACATGCAGATCATCGCGCAGGCCCGCTGCGAGATCGAATCGATGCGCCTGATGGTCCTGAAGGCGGCCAAGGCGATGGATGTGCTGGGCAACAAGGAAGCGCGCATCTGGGTCAGCATGGTCAAGGCGATGGTACCGGCGCGCACCTGCAAGATCATCGACGACGCGATCCAGATGCACGGCGCCACCGGCATCTCGCAGTGGACGCCGCTGGCCGACATGTACACCGATGTCCGGCACCTGCGGTTTGCCGACGGCCCGGATGAAGTGCATTGGATGGTGGTCGGTCGTCACGAACTGACGATGTGATCTCGCGCGGCGGCCGGCGCGCGTGTTAAGAGACGGTGGATGAATGCATCCACCGCTCCAGCAATGGGCTCGCGTCTGGTCATCGTGGGCGGCGGGTTCTCCGGCGCCTGCCTGGCCATCCAGCTTGTCCGCGGCAGCGTCAGGCCGCTGGCCATCACGATCATCGACCCGGCCGAACGCATCGGCCGCGGCCTGGCCTATGGCGCCGTCGATCCCGATCACCGGCTGAACGCGCCGACCTTCTCCCACTCGCTGCTGCCCGAAGATGCCTGGCATCTGAGCCGCTGGTGTCTCGAGCAGGGGATACTGCAGCAAGATCCGCAGGCGATGCGCCCCGACGGCGCGGCGTACATCCGCCGAAGCGACTACGGACGCTACCTCGAACAGACCCTGCGCGACCATGCGCACTGGCCTGCGACCGGCTCGATCATCCGGCATTGCCGCGACACCGCGGTCGCCATCGGTCTGCCTGGCGAGCCTCTGGCGGTCCAGACCGCGGCGGGCGATCGCCTGCCGGCCGACCAGGTGTTCGTCGCCACCGGAAATCCACTGCCCAGGCTGCAGCCGCCCTTCGCGCCGGCGCTGGCCAGCCATCCGCGCATCATCGAAAACCCGCTCGATACCGCGCGCCTGTCCGGCATCGACCCGCAGGCGCGGGTGCTGCTGGTGGGCGCCGGTCTGACCTCGCTCGATGTGCTGTCCACACTGCTGCGCCGTGACCACCAGGGCCCGCTGAAAGTGGTGTCGCGGCGCGGCCTGCGGCCCAGGTCCCAGGCGCCCGTGGCACCGGTGCTCGCGCGGGCGCAGTCCTTGGAGGCCATCGCAGCCATGCCTGCGGCGATTGCGCTGAATCGTGTCCACGGCCTGCCAGCCGCCTGGCTCGGCGCCGTGGCGACGCCCCCCGACGTTCGTCGGTGGCTGCGGGCCCTGCGCCTGCGCGTGCGCGATGTTCAGGCCGGCGGCGGTGCCTGGCATCAGGCCTTCGACGACATCCGCGACTCGGTCTGGCAGCTGTGGCCGACGCTGCCGGTGACGCAGCAGCGCCGATTCATCGCCCGGCTGCGCACCTGGTACGACGTCCATCGTTTCCGGGCGCCACCGCAGAACGAGGAGATGGTCGAGGCCGCCTGCATGCAGGGCCGGGTTCTTTTCGGGGCAGCGCGCCTGCGGGCCGTGACGGTGTCGCCAGATGGCGAAGGCATCGAGGTGACGCTGCGGTGTCGCGGCGACGGCAATGACGTGACCGAGACCTACGATGCGGTGATCAACTGCACCGGGCTCGACCCGGTGGCGGGGCTGGCCGGCAATCCGTTTCTGGCCTCGCTGGTGCAGGGCGGGTGGATCCGTCGCGATCCCTGCGGGCTCGGCTTCGAGGCGGATGCGGCGTGCCGGGCGGTGGGCCGTGATGGCGTGGCCCGAGCGATGCTACGGCTGGTGGGGCCGCCCACCGTGGGCAGCTTCGGCGACCCGATCGGAGCCGTGTTCATCAGCCTGCAGATTCACCGGATGCTGGCCGACGTTTTCGCTGAGATGGCCGGTGGTGGATGACCTCGTGCAACCCCTCTGCATGACCGCCTGTGACAGTGCCTGCTGTGTTGTGGCCCTCCCCGTCTTGCGATCCCGCCAGCCGAAAGCGACACTGAGCCCTCACTCGGAGGAGCACAGGCATGGGTCAATTGAACGGAAAGGTCGCCTGGGTCACAGGCGCGGGATCGGGGATCGGCGAGGCCGCTGCACTGGCGCTGGCCGCCGAAGGCGCGCTGGTCGTGCTGACCGGCCGACGGGCCGAGCCGCTGGAAGGCGTCGCACGGCGCATCTCGGCAGCGGGTGGCCGCGCCGAAGTGCAGACCGGCGACATGATGGATTCGGCGCGCGTGTACGCCATCGCCGCCCACATTGAAAAGGCCCATGGTCGCATCGACATTCTCATCAACAACGCCGGCCTGAACATCCAGAAACGCTCGTGGGCAGACCTGACGCCCGAGGGCGTGGACGAGATCGTCCGCGCGAATTTGTCGGGCGCTTTCTATGCCTCATTGGCAGTGCTGCCCGCCATGCGCCGGCAGAAGGACGGCCTGCTGATCCACACCTCGTCGTGGGCCGGCCGCTTTCACAGCAAGGTGTCCGGCACGGTGTACTCGGCAGCCAAGCACGGCGTGGTCGCGATGAGCTATGGCATCAATCTCGAAGAGTTCCGTCACGGTATCCGCTCGACCGTGATCTGCCCGGCCGAAGTGGCCACGCCCATTCTGGACAAGCGCCCCGTGCCGGTCACCCCCGAGGAGCGCGCGCGCCTGCTTCAGCCCGAAGACCTGGCCGCCTCGATCAT
>DAONCJ010000574.1:0-3063 GCA_035401985.1 Burkholderiaceae bacterium
GTCCGCTGTCGACATGAGAGCGCGGCCCCCGGTCCAGCGTCGGCCCGAACTGGAACATCGCGCGCCGGCGCATCGGCACGCCGGCCAGGATGTTTTCCGAGATCGCCTCGTGCATGAAACCGTCGGGCGCGATCACCTGCACTTCGCCGCTGGCGCCCTGCTCCGCGGTCATCACGCCTTCCACGCCACCGTAATGATCGACGTGACTGTGCGAGTAGATCACCGCCTTGACGGCGCGCTCGCCGCGGTGCTGCCGGTACAGCGCAAGCCCGGCGGCAGCGGCTTCGGTGACGGTCAGCGGATCGATGATGATCACACCGGTGTCGCCCTCGAGAATGGTCATGTTCGCCAGGTCGAAACCGCGGACCTGGTAGACCCGCTCGGTCACCTTGAACAGGCCGTGCAGGTTGTTCAGGCGGGCGTGGCGCCACAGGCTCGGATTGACCGAGTCGGGCGCGGTTTCGTCCTCGAGGAACCGGAAGCCGGACAGATCCCAGATGGGGTGGCCCTTGGCGTTCTCGATCCGGGCGTCGGGAATGCTGCCCATCAGGCCACGCCGGGCATCGTCGAACGAGGACTTGTCCGAGAAGTCGAGTTCGGAGAACACCGCGCGGTTGACGCAGCAGGTGTGCGCCGAGGCCGGCTTCAGGATGGAACCCAGATCTTCGGGGGCGCTGCTCATGACGAGGCTCCTGGGGATTCGATCAGCATTCGAAGATCGGCACGGACCCGACGGCTTTCCTCGGCCGCTGCGGCGCTGGCCGCGCCCATGCCAAAGTAGCCGTGGATGAGTCCGGCGCCGTGGTGTTCGATCACCCGCACACCGGCGGCGCGCAAGGCCTGCGCATAGGCTTGGCCTTCATCGCGCAGCGGATCGTACTGCGCCGTGCACAGCACCGTGGGCGGCAGACCCGCCAGGCTTGCCGCCTGCAGCGGCGAGACGCGCGGGTCGTGTGCCTGCCCTGGCTCGGGCAGGTAGTGGTCGGCGAACCACTGCATGACGGCCATCGACAGGAAGTAGCCCGAGGCGTTCTGCTGCCGTGAGGGGAAGCGATGATTGGCGTGCGGATTGCGGTAATGACCGACGACGTCCGTGACCGGATAGATCAGCAGCTGCGCCGCGAGTTTCAGGCTGCCATCGCGCGCAGCCAGCGCGACGGCGGCGGCGAGGTTGCCCCCCGCGCTGTCGCCTGCCACCACCAGCGGCTGTCCGGCCCCGCCGAACTCGCTCTGGCGCGCGGCGACCTGTCGTGCGGCGGCCAGTGCGTCGTCGAAGGCCGCCGGAAACGGCGCCTCGGGCGGGCGGCGGTAATGGACGCTGACCACGGTGCAGTCGAGCTCGATGGCCAGCGTGCGGGCCGCGCGGTCGTGCGTGTCGAGATCACCGGCCACCCAGCCGCCGCCGTGGTAGTACACCACCGTCGGCGCGGGCGCTCGGCGCGTGCGGTAGACGCGCACCGGAATGTCCCCGGCCGGGCCGGGCAAGGTCGTGTCGTTGACCGATCCGGGGTCGGGCAAGGGAATGTCGTTGCGCGCGGCGGCCAGGGCACGCATCGACTCGCGCGCATTGACCGGCGTCATGTTCGGCACGTCCTGCAGCGGCATGAGGGGAATGATCCGCGCGATGTCGGCGTCCAGGGGCATCGGTTGTGTCTCCGTTCAGTTGTCGAGCTTGAGGTCGAGCTGCTTCAGAAGCGCTGCAAAGTAGGTCATGTCACCGGCCAGCTGCTGCCCGAACTGGGCCGCGGGCACGAAGTCGGGAAACAAGCCGATCGCCAGCAGCTTGCGCGCCACCTCGGGGTCGCGGTTGGCCCGGTCGATCTCGGCGTTCAGGCGCTCGACCACATCCCGCGGCAAGTCCTTGGGCCCGAACATGCCGAACCAGCTGCGCCGCGAAAATCCCTGCAGGTCGATGCCGAACTCCTCGATCGTCGGCACGTCGGGAAATTCGGGATGACGTCGCCCGCCCAGCGCCGCTGCGGCCGTGACCTTGCCGGCGCGCACCTGCGGAAGGATGAAGGGATCGAACACGACCGCAATGCGCCCGGCGAAAAGGTCACCCACACCATCGACAATGCTCTTGTAGGGCACGTGCAGCAGCTTCACGCCCGTGGCCTGCTGCAGCACCTCGCCTGTCAGATGCGTGATGGTGCCCACGCCCGAACTGCCGAAGGCGTACTTGCCGGGGTTTTCGCGCGCGAGCCTGAGGAACTCGGGCAGCGTCTTGGCCCCGATGGCCGGGGACAGCGACAGCATGCCGAGCGCACCCGAGAGCCGGGCCACCGCCGTGAAATCCTTGATCGGGTCGTAGGGCGTCTTGCGGGTGAGCGGAGTGATGGCCGCCACGGCCGTCGGCGCCACCATCAGCGTGTGGCCGTCGCTGGCGGCCTGCGCCAGCGCGCCTGCAGCGAGGGTGCCCGAGGCGCCGGGCCGATTCTCGATCACGAAGGGCTGGCCGAACGCGATCGACAGCTTCTCGGCCACGATGCGGGCCGCGTTGTCGGCCGAGCCGCCGGCACCATAAGGAACGAGCACGCGGACCGGCCGGGACGGATAGGCGGACTGGGCGGGCAGGCGCGCGGGCAGACCGAGCGCGGCGGCCCCGCCGGCAATCAGGGCGGCGGTGGCGCGGCGCCGTGCCGGCTTGGCAGGCGAGTGGAGCGCGTCGGGCGCATCGGGGGGCTGAAAAGGCAGCAGTCGATCGGAACGGGCGTTCATGCGGAGATTTCCTTTTCCTGGAGCAGGCGCCAGAGCACCTTGCCCGAGCCGGACTTGGGGAGTGCATCGACGAATTCAACAACACGTGGAATCTTGTAGGCGGCCATGCGCTGGCGCGCCCACGCTTCGAGTCCGGCCGCATCGAGCTTGCCGGCCGAGCCGGCCCGCAGCACCACCACCGCCTTGACGGTTTCGCCGCGATACGGATCGTTCATCGAGATCACGCAGGCCTCCTGGATGTCGGGGTGCTGGTAGAGCATGTTCTCGACCTCGGCCGGCCAGACCTTGTAGCCGCTGGCGTTGATCATCCGCTTGAGGCGGTCGGTGATGAAGAAATAGCCGTCC
>DAONCJ010000575.1:0-3058 GCA_035401985.1 Burkholderiaceae bacterium
GACATTGCCACCGACCCGCACTATCAGGCCCGTGGCATGATCGAGACTGTGCGAATGCCCGATGGCAGCGCGCCGTCGGTGCCGGGCATCGTGCCCAAGCTGTCACGCACGCCGGGCAGCCATCGCCGCAATGCGCCCGCCCTGGGCCAGGACACCGACGCCGTGCTGACCGAAATCGGCCTGAGCCCCACGCAGATCCAGGCCCTGAAGGACAAGGGCATCATCGCCGCCCCCTTGGAGAGACCCTGACATGACACGCCTGTATTTCAACGAAGTCTCACCCCGCGACGGCTTCCAGATCGAGCCCGAATTCATCCCCACCGACGTCAAGGTCGCGCTGATCGATGAACTGAGCGAGTGCGGCTACGCCAAAATCGAGGTCACCTCGTTCACCTCCCCCAAGGCGATCCCGATGCTGCGCGATGCAGAGATCGTGATGGGCCGGATACGCCGCGTGCCGGGCGTCGAGTACACGGTGCTGGTGCCCAATCTGCGCGGCGCCGAGCGGGCGCTCGAATCGCGCGCCGACGAGCTGAATCTCGTCATGTCGACATCCGAGACGCACAACCTGGCGAACCTGCGCATGCCCCGCGAGGACAGCGTCAAGGCGCTGTCCGATGTGATCCGCCATGTGGCCGGCCGCACACCGATCAACGTGTCGCTGTCCACCGCCTTTGGCTGCCCCATGGAGGGCGAAGTGCCGCAGGACACGGTGATCGGATATGCCCGCCGCTTCGCGGAGCTGGGCGTGCGCGGGCTGACGATCTGCGACACCACCGGCATGGCCAACCCGGCCCAGGTCAGCCGGATGACCGAGGCGCTGCTCAAGGAGTTCAGCGGCCTGCAGCTGACGATGCACTTCCACAACACGCGCGGCATGGGCCTGGCCAATGTGCTGGCCGCCGTGCAGGGCGGCATCGTGCGTTTCGACGGTTCGCTGGGGGGCCTGGGCGGCTGCCCATATGCACCCGGTGCCAGCGGCAACATCAGCAGCGAGGATGCGGTCCACATGCTGACCGCCATGGGCTACGACACCGGCATGAACCTCGCGCGGCTGCTCGAGGCGGCGCGCCGCATGCCTGCCATCGTCGGCCACGAGGTGCCCGGTCAGGTGGCGAAGGCCGGACCCAGCGACCGGCTATATCCGGTGCCCGAGGCGGTGACAGAACTGCGCGCGCAACTCGCCGGCTCGGCATCATGAAACGGCTGCTCGCGCTGCTCTGCGTCATGGCAGCGATCGGCTGTGCGCGGGCCGACTCGGTCGGTGAAGTGGACACCGTGTTCAAGTTCATCGGTCCCGATCACAAGATCGTGGTCGACGCCCATGACGACCCGAAAGTCAGCGGGGTGACCTGCTATGTGTCGCGCGCCAAGACCGGCGGCATCAAGGGTGCACTGGGACTGGCCGAAGACAAGTCGGAGGCCTCGATCGCCTGCCGCCAGGTGGGTCCGATCTCGTTCACCGGACCGCTGCCGGCGCAGGAAGAGATGTTCACCGAGCGGATCTCGCTGGTCTTCAAGCGGATCCGCGTGGTGCGCATGGTCGACCGCAAGCGCAACACGCTGGTGTACCTGACCTATTCTGACCGCGTGATCGAGGGCTCGCCGCAGAACAGCGTGACTGCCGTGCCGGTGGATCGCGCCACGGTCATTCCGGTGAAGTGATCACTGAACTGGCACCGTGAGCGGCGCCAGCGTGTCACTGCGCCAGCGCCACTTCGATGAAGGTGTCGTTGTAGCAGGCGCCCGACATGATGTCGCTGCGCCGATCGGCATCGATCAGCGCATTGACCGTCTGACCCGTGTCGCTGGTCGACAGCCAGGTTCCCTTGCTGCTGTAGGCGACCCCGGCTGGGACCGCGTCGGTCACGCGCGCGATCAATGTGACTTCGCCCAAGCGGTTCCAGGCGCGCACCCGATCGCCGTCGGCAATGCCGCGCACGGCCGCATCGGTGGGGTGCAGCTCGATCCGCTCGGGCCCCTGCGAGGCCGGATCGCTGCCGAAGGTGGCGTTGGTGCGCCGCGACGACGAAGGCGAGATCAGCATCAGCGGGGCATCGGCAGGCACCGGCTCGTAGCGCGGCACCCCGTAGCCGAAGCGGTCCTGCAGGTCCTGCGAGTACAGCGTGATCCGGCCCGACGGCGTGCCGGGCTTGACGGTGTTGCAGACCATCACCGGCTCGCCGGCGGGCGTGTGCATCATCAGCGCGCGGTCCAGCGGCAGTTCGCTGGGGCGCAGGCCGCCCAGCCGCGGATCGGCCGGATTCAGCGCCGCATCCATCAGCGCCTCGTCGCTGTCGTGAAACGCGGGCTCATCGAAGCCGAAGCGTGCGGCCAGCCGCCGGAAGATCTCGGTGTTGGGCAGCGACTCGCCGACCGGCGCGATCACCGGCGCGGCCCGCTGCAGGTAGCTCTGGCCGTAGGCGGTGTAGACGTCGTCGAATTCGAAGTGCGAAGACGCCGGCAGGATCACGTCGGCATACGCGAGGCTGTCGGTCATCACCACGTCGCAGCCCACGACGAACAGGTCTTCGCGGCTCAGCGCGCGGCGCATCCGGTTCTGGTCGGGATGGGTGCAGACCGGGTTGTGGTTGTAGATGAAGACCGCCTTGATCGGCGGATCCAGCGTGTCGTCGAGCAGCAGGCGGCCGACATCGACGATGTTGAAGGTGCGCGTGCCGGCCGGCACGAGATCGGGCCGCTGCAGCCGGGCCGCGGTGGTCGGAAAGGCCAGGCCGGGTCGAACGGAGACGCCCGCACCCGGTCGGCCGAGCTGGCCGGTCAGCGCATTGAGCGCGATGATCGCGCGGATCGCCGAGCCGCCGTTGCGCGCACGCTCCATGCCGTTGCCGATCGACAGCGCCAGCCGCTGCGCGCCTGCGTACAGATCGGCCAGCCGGTCGAAGCCTTCGCGCGCGATGCCGCAGACCGCGAGCGCTTCGTCCACCGAATGGCGGCGCGCCTCGGCCATGTAGGCGTCCAGGCCCTCGACCCAGGTGTCGATGAAGGCGCGGTCGAAGGCGTCGCGGCGCTCGAGTTCGGCGGCCAGCGCCAGCGC
>DAONCJ010000576.1:0-3054 GCA_035401985.1 Burkholderiaceae bacterium
CGGCGGCATGGACGCACCGAACGGCTACAACCTCGCCAACTTCGGGCGCGCCCTGCCCGATGGCGCGATGTGCACGGTCGAGAGCAGCATGCGCAATGTGCTGCCGATCAACATGATCGGCATCGCGCTGGGCCTGCACGTCCGCTGCGGCATCGAGGACAACCTCTGGAACCAGGCACGCGATGCAAAGATGAGCACTGTCGAGCAGATCCGCCAGCTGGTCCGGATCGCCGACGAGCTCGGCCGCCCGATCGCGACCGCGCAGCAGACGCGCGACATTCTCAAGATCGGCGTGTTCTACGACACCGTCGAAGAGACGCTCGCGGCCAACGGCTTCGCACCCAATGCCAAGGGACGCCAGCAGGGCTTTCTGCGCAAGGCGGCCTGAGATACTCACGGCCCGCGTCGGCCGGCGGCGCTCATCACGAGCGCCAACGGGCCAATTGAACTTATCGTGCGGGTCCACAGCACGCATTCACAGGAGTCATCCATGGCACGAGCCATCCGTTTCGACCGCATCGGCGGCCCCGAGGTTCTTCGTCTCGAGACTGTCACGGTCGGCGAGCCTGGCCGGGGCCAGGCGCGCGTGCGCCACACCTATGTCGCCGTCAACTTCATCGACATCTATATCCGCACCGGCCACTACCCGCACCCGCTGCCCGCGGGCCTGGGCAGCGATGCCGTCGGCGTCGTCGAGGCAGTGGGCGAAGGGGTCGACTTCGTCAAGCCCGGCGACCGGGTCGGTTATCTGCTAGGACCGCAGGGTGCCTACAGCGATGTCCGGGTGATGCCGGCGGACGTGCTGATCCCGCTGCCCGACGGGGTCTCGGACCGCAGCGCGGCCACGCTGATGATGAAGGGCCTCACCGCCCAGTATCTGTTCCGCCAGGTGTTCCCGCTGCACGGCGGTGAAACCATCCTCTATCACGCAGCCGCCGGCGGCGTCGGCCTGGTCGCCTGCCAGTGGGCCCGGGCGATCGGCGTGAAGATGATCGGCACCGTCAGCACCGAAGCCAAGGCGGAGATCGCCCGGGCGAATGGCTGCGCGCACGTCATCGTCACGGGCGCAATGACACCCGAGGAGATGGCGGTTGAAATCCCGCGCCGGGTCAAGGAGATCAACGGCGGACAGGGCGTTCCCGTGGTGTTCGATTCGGTCGGCCGCGACACCCTGATGGCCTCGCTGAACAGCCTGAAGGTGCGGGGCACGCTGGTCAGCAACGGCACGACCTCGGGCCCGGTCCAGATCGACACGATGCTGCTCGCGGCGAAGGGATCGATCTGGCTGACGCGACCGGCCATGGTGCACTACGCCACGCCGCGCAGTCACATGCTGGCAATGGCCGACGAACTGTTCGGCCATGTGCTCGCCGGTTCGATCATCGGCGAGCCGCAGCAGGAGTTCCCGCTCGAGCAGGCGGCCGAGGCGCATCGTGCGCTGGAGTCGCGTCGCACGACCGGTGCCACCGTGCTGACCCTCTGAGCGGACGCCCGACGACCCGAAGGAGACCGCGATGAATGGACTGATGATGCAGCAGCCGCTGCTGATCTCCTCGCTGCTGACACACGCCGAGCGCCATCACGGCGACCAGCAGATCGTATCGCGCCGCGTCGAGGACGATGTTCATCGCTGCACCTACCGCGACCTTGCCGAGCGCTCGCGCCGCATGGCCAATGCGGTCGCTTCGCTGGGCGTGCGATTCGGCGAACGTGTCGCCACGCTGGCCTGGAACGGCCACCGGCACATGGAGCTCTACTACGCGGTGAGCGGCTCGGGCGCCGTGCTTCACACCCTGAATCCCCGGCTGCACCCGGATCAGGTGGTCTGGATCGCCGACCACGCGCAGGACCAGGTGATGTTCTTCGACCTCACCTTCCTGCCATTGATCGAGGCGATCGCGCCCCGCGTGAAGACGATCAGGGCATTTGTCGCCATGACGGGGCGGGAGCACATGCCCGGCGCGACCAGCATCCCGAATCTGCTCTGCTACGAGGACCTTCTCGAGGCCGCGTCGCCGGAGTTCGAATGGCCGCACTTCGACGAGCAGACCGCGTCGTCGCTTTGCTACACCTCGGGCACCACCGGTCATCCCAAGGGCGCGCTCTACAGCCATCGCTCGACGCTGCTGCACACCTACGCCGCCGCGCTGCCGGACAGCCTGAACTGCTCGGCCCGCGACACGCTGCTGCCAGTCGTGCCGATGTTTCATGTCAATGCCTGGGGCCTGCCCTATGTCGCCTGCATGGTGGGAGCCAAGCTGGTCTTCCCCGGCCCGTTCCTGGACGGCCGCAGCCTGCATGAACTCTTCGAGACCGAAGGCGTGACGATGTCGGCCGGCGTGCCCACGGTGTGGCAGGGACTGCTGGCCCACGTCGAGGCGAACAACCTGGCCTTCACCACGATGCGCCGCACCGTGATCGGGGGATCGGCCTGCCCGCCGGCCATGATGCGCTCCTTCCAGGAGCGCTACGACGTGCAGGTGCTGCACGCCTGGGGCATGACCGAGATCAGCCCGCTGGGCACGGCCTGCACCTTCAAGGCGAAGCATCTTGCGATGGACGGAGACGAACGCCTGGTGGTGCAGTCCCGCCAGGGCCGCGCGGTCTTCGGAGTCGACATGAAGATCGTCGACGACGAGGGTCGCGAACAACCCTGGGACGGCAAGGCATCGGGCGAACTGATGGTGCGCGGGCCCTGGGTCGTTTCCGGTTACTTCAGCGGTGAAGGCGGCGATCCGCTCGTCGACGGCTGGTTTCCGACTGGCGACGTGAGCACGATCGATGCCGACGGCTACATGCAGATCACCGACCGCGCGAAGGACGTGATCAAGTCGGGCGGCGAGTGGATCGGTTCAATTGATCTCGAGAACATCGCCATGGCCCATCCGGCAGTCGCCATGGCGGCCTGCATCGCCGCGCGCCACCCCAAATGGGACGAGCGCCCGCTGCTCGTGGTGGTGAAAAAACCAGGCGTCGATCTCAGCCGCGAGGAACTGCTGAAGTTCTACGAAGGCCGGATCGCCCGCTGGTGGACGCCCGACGACGTGGTGTTCG
>DAONCJ010000577.1:0-3054 GCA_035401985.1 Burkholderiaceae bacterium
GGCTGCGCTGACGACGTTCCCAACCGAATACAACAAGGTCCCTGAATGAACCCCCGATTCCAGCAGATGATTCATGAGGCGACCCGCCTGACCCAGTCCGGCCGGCTCGACGAGGCCACCCGGATGATCCAGCAGGCGCTGCAGGGCGAGATGCCGAACGCCGGCGGACCTGTGCCCATGAAGGCACCGATGACGGCGCCTGTGGCTCTCCCGCCCGTGCGTGCGCCGCAGATAGCACCCGACTTTGTCGCCGGGCCGGCTGCGCATCCCACGGCCGTGTCCCGCGGCGCTTCCGTCCAGTTCGCCGGTCGAACCCTCGAATACAAGGTTCATGTGCCTGGGGGACTCTCGGGCCGAGCCCTGCCGCTGGTCGTCATGCTGCACGGCTGCACCCAGAACCCCGACGATTTCGCGCGCGGCACTGCGATGAACGAGCATGCCGACCGGGAGGGCTTCGTGGTCGCCTATCCCGCCCAGTCCGCCAGTGCCAACCCGTCGGCGTGCTGGAACTGGTTCAAGCACAACCACCAGCGACGAGGGCGGGGCGAACCCGCACTGATCGCGGCGCTGGCCCGTCAGGTGATGCTCGAGCAGCCGATCGATCCGCAGCGTGTCTACATTGCCGGCCTGTCGGCCGGCGGCGCCATGGCGGCGCTGGTCGGCAGCGCCTATCCGGATCTCTTCGCGGCCGTTGGCGTGCACTCGGGCATCGCACCGGGCGCGGCCACCAATCTGACGGAAGCGATGTCGGTGATGAAGGGCGGCGCAGACGCGGGCGCCCTGGGTCCCGGCGGCGGGGGCGTTTCACCGGCACGAAGCCCGATCGGTCTGCCCCTGCCGACCATCGTCTTCCATGGCGACCGGGACCGCACCGTGCATCCCGGCAATGGTCATCAGGTGATCGCGGCGGCGCTGTCGGCCCGCGGCCTGGATGCCCCGGGGCGGATGGAATTGCGCAGTGAAGAGGCGCGGTCCGCGGCAGGTCGGCAGTACACCCGCACCGTGCACTCCGACGAAACCGGTCAGGTGCTGGGCGAGCACTGGCTGATCCATGGGGCGGGCCACGCATGGTCGGGTGGCCGCTCGGGGGGCAGCTATACGGACCCGAACGGCCCGGACGCGTCGCGGGAAATGCTCAGGTTCTTCCTGGAGCATCCGCGCGGGGCGGACCGCTGACGGGCGCAAGGAAGGACCGCTGGCGTCAGACGCCTGTGCCTGCGGCCGGTGTCGGGGGGTCGGCCATCGACACACCGATCAGATCGCGCGCCTGCGTGGTCTGATCTTCGGTCGCCGCAAAGGCCACCAGCACGGTGCTGCCGCCGGACAGGGCGTCGCGGACGAGATCGGCCACATCGCCCCGGGCATTGTCCGCTCCTGCGATCGCCCCCACCAAGCCGCCCAGACCGGCACCCCAGCCCAGCATCGCCAGCGCGGCCAGCACCGGGCTGGCCACGAACAGGCTGACATTAGCCGCCGCCAGCGCGAGTGTGCCGGCCGCACCCGCCAGGGTACCGACGGCCGTACCGATGGTTCCTTCGCGGAGCATCTCCTTCAGCACGTCATCACTGTCGGCGCGCACCCCTTCACCGGGACGGCCCGGCTCGAGGACCCGCAACTGCTCGGCCTGCCACCCGCTGTCGATGAGCCGGGCGCGAACCGCCTCGGCCTGATCCCGGGTTTCGTACAGACCCACCACCCGGTGAAGGTAATCGGCCACGGTCGCCCCTCGTCAGGTGCGCGATGCCTCAGGACCTGCCGAACCGGGTCTTCGCCGAAGCGATGCAGTTCGCCTTGGCGTCGCCCGCCATGGCGTCGCACTTCTCGATCGCGACCTTGTAGTCCGCTTCGCGGGCGTCTTCCTTCGCATCAGAGCGGGCGTTGCTGATTTCCTTGCCCATCTTGGCGGTGGACAGTGCTTTCTTCTCGGTTGCCTTGGCTTCCTTCACGCAGACGTCCTTGGCATTGCCGGCGAGGTCGTCGCATTTCTCCTTGGCGACCGCGTAGGCCGCTTCCGCGCGGGCGACACGAACCTTGTTCTCGTCGGCAGGCTTGCCGGAGTGAGCGAACTCCAGTTCGGCCTTGGCGACCTTTTCCTTCGCCTTGGCTTCCTCGACGCACACGTCCTTGGCATTGGACTTCAACGAGTTGCATGCGGATTTGTCCGACTTGTACTGTGAACTGATGCGGGACTTGGCGGCGCTGTAGTCGTCGCGCGTCATGTTGGCGGCCTGTGCCGTCGACAGGGCCAGCAGGCCCGCGGCAATCAGCGAAATCTTGAAGTTGAGCAGTGTGTTCATGGCAGTACTTTCTGAGAAATGACGAGAACCGAGTGAGAACCGCTGGGGACGCGGTGACCCGGCTAGATGCGGCCCATCAGCAGCAGGACGACGATGATGACCACCACCAGTCCGAGTCCGCCTACGGGCGCATAGCCCCAGCTGCGGCTGTGCGGCCACGCCGGGATGGCGCCGATCAGCAGCAGGATCAAGATGATTAGAAGGATAGTTCCCAGACTCACGCGCTTCTCCTTGGTTCGTGGGCAATAGCAGCAACCGCGTCGCGATGGATCCGGCGCGAAGTCAGGCTATCGCCAGCACAAACGCGGCTCTGTGCGCCAACGAACTCAGAAGAGACAGCCTGCCGCTCGTCCTACGTCAGGCCGGCGAGGGCGCCTGCATGCGCGGATGCGCCGGGCCGCTCAGCGCGTGGGCTGCTCCGCGACGAGGGCAGGAAAGCGCGTTTCCAGCAGAGCGCCCAGAGCAAACTCGTCCAGCAGTGTGCGCAGGCGTCGGGCCGCAGCCGCCCGGGGCTGACCCGTGTCGCGCGCAATGATCAATTCGTTCTTCATGCTGTGTTCCCAGCCGACCAGCTCGGTCACCGTCACCTGGTAGCCGCAGGCCTCGAGATACAGGCAGCGCAGCACGTTGGTGATCTGGCTGCCCAGCTCGCGCGTGTGCAGCGGATGGCGCCACAGTTCAGCCAGCGGTGTGCGCGCCAGCGACAGCGCCTTGGTCTGGTTCAGCGCTCGGGCAATCTCCGCCTGACAGCAGGGCA
>DAONCJ010000578.1:0-3051 GCA_035401985.1 Burkholderiaceae bacterium
GCGTGAAGGCGGAATTCACGTACAGCGTCTTGCGGCCGGTCTCGGGGTGGCGGATGACGACCGGGTGGATCGCATCCTGGTTGGCGGCAGCGGCATTGCCGATGCGGGCATCGAGGTCGGTGCTCTTGGCATAGCCGCCCTTGTCACCGAACACATGGCGGCTCGAGTGAACCGCGCTCAGGCCTTCGAGTGTCTTCTTGAGCCCGGCAGACAAGGCCTCGTACACCATGCTCATGCTCGCGAACAGCGTGTCGCCGCCGGAGGGCGGCACCTCGCGCGCCAGCAGCAGCGATCCCATCGCGGGAATCTCGTCGTAGCTGTGGTCGGTGTGCCAGCCACCGCCGATGTTGGTCTTCTGTTCCGCTTCCTTGCGGACCTCGGCGATCTCGGGATGGCCTGGCACAGCCCGGAAGAAGCGGTTGATGTCGATCGGCGCCCAGCGCCGCGCAAACGCGATGTGCTGCTCGGGCGTCAGGTGCTGATCCCGAAAGAAGATGACGCCGTGATCCAGGAACGCCTGGCGGATCACGGCGAAGTCGGCGTCGCTGAGCGGCTGGGCGAGGTCGACGCCTGAGACGACGGCGCCCACGGCGGATGAGTACGGCGTGACGGTGAGACCCATGGCTTCTCCTGTGGCTGTGCGCCGGATCCGGCGGGTGGCGGACCGGGTTGCGAACCGGGTTGCGAACCGGGTTGCGAACTTTAACGCGGTCCGTTGCGCGCGGGGCCCGGTGTTCCGCCTGACGGACAAAAGAGAGCGCCCCGAGAAACCCAGCGCACAACTCGTGGAACCTTGACCCGCATCAATTCAATCACTGCGGGTGCGACCTAGACTTTCCCGAACCCTTTCACACGATTCGAGGAGGCGCCATGAGCGACGCACACAGTGCAGATGAAAAGGTTCCGATGATGCAGCAGCTGCTCGACAACCCGTTTCTGCTGCTTTTCCTTGGCGTGATGGTGCCGATGCTGGTCTACACCCTCTGGGGCGTGATCGACATTCTTACCGTGCCGCTGGCCAAGTAGTCACATCTGACAAGACAGAGAGGGAGACCCCATGAGCGCCATCCTGCCGCCGGAAGAACGACTGTGGTGGAAACACCCGCTGGACCGCGTCGAGGGCACGTGGATCTTTATCGCGCTGATCTGGTGCCTGGTCATGTTCGCGATGATGGTCGGCTGGCACATCTACGGGAAACAGAACCTGTCGACCGAGACCTACCGGACCACGCCCGAGAAGTTCACCGCCAAGGCGCAGGCTGTGGTCGACAAGTACACGATCCGCACCGAGACCGCCGACAAGACACCGGTCGTCGCGCCGCCTCCGGGCAGCGACGTCTACATGGTGGCGCGCCTGTGGAGCTTCTGGCCGATCCTCGAACTGCAGAAGGACAAGACCTACCGCCTTCACCTGACCTCGATGGACTACAACCACGGGTTCTCGCTTCAGCCGGCCAACATCAACATCCAGATCGTCCCCGGCTATGAGCACGTGGTGACGGTGACACCGAACCAGTCGGGCACCTACTCGGTGGTCTGCAACGAATACTGCGGCATCAACCATCACACGATGGTCGGCCGCATCTACGTCAAATAATCAAGGCGGAGGCCAACATGTCCAGTGCAACGACATTTCGCACCTGCCCCCGCTCGGGACTGCAGTTCGAGGCGAATGCCGAGAAATTGATGATCGCCAACGCGGTCACGGCGGTGGTGTTCCTGTTGATCGGCGGCATTCTCGCCATCGGCGTCGTGCTGACCCGATGGCCTGCGGTCCATTGGCTGCAGGCCGACACCTTCTATCAGGTGCTGACGGCCCACGGCATCGACATGCTGATCTTCTGGATCATCTTCTTCGAGATCGCGGTCCTGTACTTCTGCTCCTCGACATTGCTGCGATGTCGGATCGCCACGCCGAACATCGCCTGGCTGGCCTTCGCGCTGATGCTGATCGGCGCGGTCACCAACAACGTGGCCGTGCTGCAGGGCGGCTCGAGCGTGATGATGACCTCCTACGTGCCGATGATGGCGGCGCCGGCCTTCTACCTCGGACTGATCCTGTTCGCGGTCGGGGCGCTGATCGGCTGCTTCGTGTTCCTCGGCACGCTGGTGATCGCCAAGCGCGACAAGACCTACACCGGGTCGGTGCCGCTGGTCACCTTCGGCGCGATCACCGCCTGCATCATCGCGGTGTTCACGATCGCCTCGGGCGCGATCATTCTGATCCCGACCTTCCTGATGTCGGTGGGCATCGTCAAGGAGGTCGATCCGCTGGTCTACCGCACGATCTGGTGGGCCTTCGGACACTCGTCGCAGCAGATCAACGTGGCTGCGCACATCTCGATCTGGTACGCGGTCGCGGCGATCGCCTTCGGCGCCAAGCCGATGTCCGAGCGGGTCAGCCGGGGCGCCTTCCTGCTGTACATCCTGTTCCTGCAGCTGGCCAGCGCGCACCATCTGCTCGCCGACCCGGGTCTGTCCACCGGCTGGAAGGTCGTCAACACCAGCTACTTCATGTACTTCGCGGTGCTGGCCTCGATGATCCACGGGCTGACCATTCCGGGTGCGATGGAAGTCGCGCAGCGCAAGAAGGGCTTCAACAAGGGCCTGTTCGAGTGGCTGCGCAAGGCGCCGTGGGGCAACCCCGTGTTCTCGGGCGTGTTCATCTCGATCATCGGCTTCGGCTTCCTGGGCGGCATCTCGGGCGTGATGATGGGCACCGAACAGCTCAACATGATCATTCACAACACGATCTATGTGCCCGGGCACTTCCATGCCACAGTGGTGATCGGCACCACGCTGTCCTTCATGGCGCTGACCTACTTCCTGATTCCGGTGCTGTTCCGGCGCGAGATGATCGCCCCCAACCTGGCCAAGTGGCAGCCGTATCTCTTCGGCTTCTCGATGTACGCCTTCGCACTGGTGATGATGGGTGCGGGCACGCTCGGGGTGTCGCGGCGGCACTGGGACATGGCTTTCAGCGGCTCGGCGCTGGCCTACGAATGGCCGGGCGCGGCCTACCTGATGATGGGGCTGGTCGGAATCACCGGC
>DAONCJ010000579.1:0-3046 GCA_035401985.1 Burkholderiaceae bacterium
GACCTGAACATAGCCGTCGGCTGGAGCCTTCGCCTTCAGTTCGGCGAAATACCGCGCCTCGTGGGCACGCAGGATCTGGGCCTCGGTGGCCTGCGGCGCCTCGAAGCTGTCCATGAAGTCGAGCAGGCCGCGGGCCAGCAGGCGATCGGCGATCACGGCCACGCGGTCGGGACATTCGGGGTGGTCGGGCCCCATCTCGTGACGCATGGAACTGGCGTGCGACAGATACGCGGATTTCATCGGGGATCTCCGGCGAAGCGGCCGCCATGATCAGCACACACGTGCGGCCCGACGGGGCGCTGGACCCGGAGTTGCCTGCTGCGGTGTGCGGTCATGGGGAGGAGGATGTGGAGCGGGTGAAGGGAATCGAACCCTCGTATGCAGCTTGGGAAGCTGCCGTTCTGCCATTGAACTACACCCGCGCGCCGAGCCGTTATTCTATCCGACCCGCGACCCACCCCGTCTTCCAGCCCCCGATGTCTTCCGGCCAGCGTCCCCAGCACATCCGCAGCTTCACCAATCGCCGCATCCACTTCACCGACGGCCAGCGCGCCGCGCACGAGCGGCTGCTGCCGCGCTTCGGCATTCCCTATGCGCCGGGCCTGCTCGACCTGGCGGGCGCGTTCGGGCGCGATGCGCCCTGCACCCTCGAGATCGGCTTCGGCATGGGCGAGACCACCGCGCGCATCGCCCACGACCATCCCGTGCGCAATTTTCTGGCCTGCGAGGTGTATCCGGCCGGCGTCGGCGCGCTGCTGCGCCGCCTGGAGGGCGAGTCGATCGGCAACGTGCGGGTCATCCAGCACGACGCGGTCGAGGTGCTGCGCGACATGATCGCGCCGGGCACGCTGGCCGCGGTGCACATCTACTTTCCGGACCCGTGGCCCAAGGTGCGCCATCACAAGCGTCGCCTGATCCAGCCGCCGCTGGTCGCGCTGCTCGCCAGCCGGCTGGCCGACGATGGCTACCTGCACTGCGCGACCGATTGGCAGCACTATGCCGATCAGATGCTCGAGGTGCTCGGCGCCGAGCCACTGCTGCGCAACACCGCCGAAGGCTTCGCCCCGCGGCCCGAATGGCGACCGCTGACCAAGTTCGAACAGCGCGGCCTGGCCCTGGGGCATGGCGTGTGGGACCTCGTGTTCCGGCGCCGGCCCGCTGGCGGCGTCGCTACGCCGCCCAGTTGACCCAGCCGAAATGCGCCGTCAGCAGCACGACGGCGCCGAACACGATGCGGTACCAGGCGAACGCCACGAAAGTGTGGCTGGCGACGAAGCGGATCAGCCAGCGCACGCAGACCAGTGCGCTGACGAAGGCCAGCGTCAGACCGACCGCGAACAGGGGCAGGTCGGCGGCCGACACGAGCGCCCGGTACTTCCAGGTGTCGTAGACGCCGGCGCCGATCAGGGTCGGGATCGCCAGGAAGAACGAGAACTCGGTCGCGGTCCGGCGCGACAGCCCGAACAGCATGCCGCCCATGATCGTCGCACCCGACCGGCTGGTGCCCGGGACCAGCGCGAAGGCCTGCGCGATCCCCAGCTTGAGCGCGTCGACCGCGCTCAGGTCGTCGACCGAATCGATCCGGATGGTGCGGCGCGACTGGGTGCGCTCGACCCACAGGATGATCAGCCCGCCCACGATGAAGGCCAGCGCCACCGGCACCGGCTTGAAGAGGTGCGCCTTGATCGCCTTGCCGAAGGTGACGCCGAGGATCGCCGCGGGCAGGAACGCGATCAGCACGTTCAGCGCAAAGCGCTGGGCCCGACGCTCGGTGGCCAGGCCGGCCACCGTGGCCAGGATGCGTTCACGATAGAACCAGACCACGGCCAGCATGGCGCCGGTCTGGATGGCCACATCGAACAGCTTGGCCTTGTCGTCGGAGAATCCCAGCAGGCTGCCGGCCAGGATCAGATGGCCCGTGCTCGAGATCGGCAGGAACTCGGTCAGCCCTTCGACGATGCCCAGCAGGGCTGCCTTCACCAGCAGAGGAAGGCCATGGAGAAATTCGATCACGTTTGCATCCGCCAGAGGAGAGGCGAACGATACCGCATCGACTGGTGGGTCAAGGTGAGCGCGGGGGCCGGCTGGCGCAGCAATGTCTTCAATCAACGAGTCCGCCGCGGATGCCCCTCCTCGGGCATGGCTTAGAGCAGTGAGACCAAGTCGGTGAGATGAGCCGCAGTCTGGTGGAGTCCTCGCCTTTCGAACAAGGACACCATGGCTTGCGCGTCCATTTGAGGGCGCTGCCAACGCGTACGCATCCGCTTGATGGCTGCTGCAGCGCGCACTTTGTCCAACATGAGCTGATTCAGGACGAACTCGTCAGGCGTCTGGATCTCCACCCCGAATGCGTCGAGGACGTCTTGAGGAAAGTCCTTTACATTGAGGGTTACGATCGCGTCAGCATGACCAGCGATCGCGGCAGCCAGCACATGCCGATCGTCCGGATCCGGCAGTTGCAGTCCCTCGATGAGGTGCTCGTACCCCCTGACCAGACAGTCCGAAATCGCCACCTCCATTGCTTGTGCGGCAGACACGATCTGACGCTCACGGTCGGGGTGGTCACGCAGCTTGGAGCGGACCCATTCGTCACGGATGTGCGACGTCCATTTGGCACTGTAGAGGTCGGCATGCGCGAGGCTGAGAAGGACATCGCGGACCAGCGCCGGATACAAGACGCAGGCGTCCAGAATTGCGGTGTAGCTTGCGCTGCCCGCCACTCAGAGTTCCTCGCCGATCTCCCGCGAAAGCTGGCTGAGCCTCCGGAGCGCTTCTTCAGATCGCTGCTTCTGCTCGGCCTGGTACCGCACGAGTTCCTCAAATTCGATTCGTCGGTGTCGGTTCACCAGTCGGCATTTCAGTCGGTTCGCCTCGATCTCCTTGATGACGAACGGACGAGAGACATTCAAGAATGCAGCGGCCTGCTGGGTGGTCAGCTCTGACTTTTGAGGTACCAGCACCATGGGCTCCCGTTTCGCCATTTGCCGCAGCACGTCGGCAAAGAACCTGAGCGCCCGCGGCGGCAGATGCAATACGGGCGACTCGC
>DAONCJ010000580.1:0-3033 GCA_035401985.1 Burkholderiaceae bacterium
GGGCATGTACTTCGAGACGCCCGATGGTCGCCAGATCATCGATGCGTCATCGGGCCTGTTCTGTGTGGCCGCAGGCCACTGCCGCGAGGAGATCGCACGCGCCGTCTATGAGCAGCTCCAGACGCTCGATTACACCGCGCCCTTCCTGCGGGGACATGAAAAGTCGTTCGAGCTGGCGGCGCGCATCGCCGAATACACGCCGGCCGGCCTGAACCGCGTGTTCTTCGTCAACTCGGGGTCCGAATCGGTGGACACCGCGATGAAGATGGCGCTTGCCTACCATCGCGTGCGCGGCGAGGCGCAGCGTCAGCTGTTCGTGTCGCGCGAGCGCGCCTACCACGGCGTGAACATGGGCGGCGTGTCGCTGGCAGGCATGGTCAACAACCGGCGCGCCTTCGGCACCGGCCTGGCCGGCGTCTACCACATGCGTCACACGATGCTGCCGCAGAACAAGTTCGTCAGCGGACAGCCCGAGCACGGCGCCGACCTGGCCGACGACCTGCAGCGCCTGTGCGACCTGCATGGCGGCGAGAACATCGCGGCCTGCTTCGTCGAACCGACCGCCGGCTCGTTCGGCTGCCTGCCGCCGCCGAAGGGCTATCTGGACCGCCTGCGCGCCATCTGCGACCGCCACGGCATCCTGCTGGTGTTCGACGAGGTGATCACCGGCTGGGGCCGGATGGGTGCCAACTTCGGTGCTCAGGCGTTCGGGGTCACGCCCGATCTGATGACGATGGCCAAGGCGATGACCAACGGCTCGCAGCCGATGGGCGCCGTGGCGGCGAAGCAGTCGGTGTACGACACGATCATGGAAGCCGGCCCGGCGAAGGGCATCGAGTTCTTCCATGGCTACACGTACTCGGCTCACCCGGCGGCCTGCGCGGCCGGACTGGCGATGATGGACATCTTCGCCAATGAGCGCCTGATCGATCGTGCGGCTGCGCTGGCCCCCGGGTTCGCCGCGGCGATGCACGCGCTGCGCGACTGCCCGGTCGTCACCGACATCCGGTCGATCGGCATGATGGCCGCCATCGAGGTGGCCGCTGACGGTGCGCCCGGGGTCCGCGGCCACGAGATCCAGAAGCGCCTGTTCGATGAAGGTCTGCACCTGAAGAGCACCGGCGACTCGCTGATCATTGCGCCGGCCTTCGTGATGGAGCCGCAGCATCTGGACGAGATCGTCTCGAAGCTGCGTGCGGTGCTGATGGCGCTGTAAGCGCAGGGCTTTCAGCGCGCTGCCGGGCGGACCCGCCGCCCGGCGCAAGCGCGGTGCGTCAGGCCATTCCGATCGGCTCGGGAAGCACTTCGAGCACCGGCCCGGGACGGGCCTTGATCAGCGCCTCCATTTCGTCGCGCACAGCGCGGAACGCGGGGTCGTCGAAACGGTTGTTCATCTCGGTCGGGTCTTCGAGCAGGTCGTACATTTCGCCCGCGCCAGAGCCGAGCTCGACCGTGCACTTCCAGCGCTTCGTGCGCACGGTGCGCAACTGCAGCGCGACGCCGCAGCGTGACGGGTGCACCGTCCATTCGCTCCACGCGGCAGTGCGCGGAGCATCCTTGCCGGCGGCCAGCGGACTCAGCGACGTGCCTTGCATCGCCGGATCGGTCGGCAGACCCGCGAACTCGCGAAACGTGGGTGCCAGATCGAGGGTCGACACGGGCTCGGCCACCACGCCACCGCTGCGCACGCCCGGGCCCGCCATCACCATGCCGACCCGCAGCAGATCCTCATAGGGCGTCGGTCCTTTCAGATACAGGCCGTGGTGTCCGAGCAGCTCGCCATGGTCGGTGGTGAAGATGACCAGCGTGTCGTCCTGCAGGCCCGAGTCGCGCAGCGCACCGAGAATGCGGCCGACGCCGTCGTCGACCATCGAGATCATGCCGTAGTAGTTCGCGGTCATCTCGCGCAGCTGCTCGTCGGTCTGCGCCGGCATCCGCGAGCCGTGCGCACGGAAGTTGCGCATGGCCGGGTCTTCGAGCGCCGGCGGCGTTTCCAGCGATGCGCGATGCCACCACGGACGGCGCTCGAGGTCGGGCGTGCGGTGGGCGGCCAGCGGCATCGCGTCCGGGTCGTACATCCGGCTCCAGGGGGCCGGCGCGTCGAACGGGTGATGCGGATCGGCGAACGACGCCCAGAGGCAGAACGGCTTGCTGCGGTCGTGATGGCGCAGCCAGTCGGCGCTGCGGTCGGCGACCCAGGTGTTCCAGTGCCAGGCGGGCGGCAGACCCGAATCCCAGGTCTGGGCGGCGCCGGTGCCCTCGGTCAGTTCCTCGCTCCAGCGACGCTGCGCCTCGCCACGCTCGGCGCCCTGGGACAGGAACCAGCGCTCGAAGTGCCCGACCGCAGGTTCCATCAGCGGCCGGTTCTTGAAGAAGTGGCCCAGCACCATCAGCTCCGCGTGCGAGAAGCCCATGTACGGACCCATCCAGCCTGCCTCGTACATCGCCGCGCTGTAGCGGCTCTCGGGCGTGCCGGTCGGCTGGAAGGTGGTCTTGGTCGAGAAGTGCGCCTTGCCGATGAAGGCCGTGTCCCAGCCGGCACCGGCCAGGCTGCCCGCGAAGCCGCGCTCGCCGACCGCCGGGTCGAGGTCGACGCCGTTGTCCCAGACGCCGTGGGTCAGCGGCAGCAGGCCGGTGAGGATGGAGGCGCGCGAGGGCTGGCAGACCAGGTTCGGCGTGATGCAGGCCGAGAAGCGGGTGCCGCGTGCGGCCAGCGCATCGAGGTGCGGCGTGCTGATGTGCGGATTCTCGAAGCCGAAGCAGTCAGCGCGCTGCTGGTCGGAGGTGATGAGCAGAATGTTGGGCATGGGATGCTCGAAAGTGAGTTCGGAGGGAGGGTTCAGCCGACGATGCCGATGTTCCAGGGGACGAACTCATGGTCGCCGAGCCCCAGAATCTCGCTCTTGCTCGGCTCGCCGGACGCCGTGGCGAGCAGGTTGTCGAAGATCGTCTGGCCGGCCTGCGCGAGGGTCTGCGTGCCGTCGAGGATCGTGCCGCAATTGATGTCCATGTCGTCGCGCAGCCGTTCGTACA
>DAONCJ010000581.1:0-3032 GCA_035401985.1 Burkholderiaceae bacterium
GCGGATGTGCCGCGGGCGCTCGGGGCCGTCGGTGGCGCCGCTGTCGGCGACATAAAGCCACTGTTCGTCGGGCGAAAACGCCAGACCGTTGGGATGGTCGAAGTCGTCGGCCACGCAGGCGACTTCGCCGCTGTCGGGATCGATCCGATAGACGTGGCAGCCGCTCTGCTCGCGCGGTGCCCGTGCCCCCTCGTAGTCGGCGACGATGCCGTAGTCGGGATCGGTGAACCACACCGACCCGTCCGACTTCACGACCACGTCGTTGGGCGAATTGAGCCGCGCCCCGCGGTGGCGATCGGCCAGCACAGTGATGCGGCCGTCGTGTTCGGTGCGCGTGACCCGACGATTGCCGTGCTCGCAGGTGACGAGCCGGCCCTCGCGGTCGACGGTATTGCCGTTGGCGAATCCGGCCGGCGCCCGGAATGTCGACACCGATCCGTCGGTGTCGTCGTAGCGCAGCAGCCGGTCGTTGGGCAGATCGGACCAGATCAGATAGCGGCCACCGCCGAACCACGCCGGCCCCTCGGCCCATCGGCTGCCTGTCCACAGGCGCTCCAGCCGCGCATGTCCGACGAAGCAGCCGGCAAAGTCGGCTTCGATGATTTCGAAGCCGCTGCCTTCGATCTCGCCATGGTGCATCGATGTCTCCTCGATGCGGCACCGCCGCCTGGGTCGCCCGGCCAGCGGCCGGCCTGCGCCCGGCGGTCTGTCAGGGATCGGCCGGTTCTTGATCGGTCGATCACCTGCAGGCGCCGCAACGGGCAGTGTAGCGCAGCGCCTACGGCCGCGGCACCGGAACGCCGGCCACGACCGTCTCGGCGATCGCCCTGTCGTCGCCGAGCACGATCAGCGCGAACAGCCATTCGTCCAGGCTCCATGAGCCCGCGGTGCGCCGGGCGAGCAGCGGCGTCGCACGGCCGTCGAGCGCGATGAAGTCGGCCTCGTGGCCCGGCTGAAGGTTGCCGATCAGACCATCGAGCCCCATCGCCCGGGCGGCGCCCAGCGTATGGCGGTACCAGAGCACCTGCGGCGACAGCGTGACACCGCCGAGCCTTGCGACTTCATAGGCGCCCAGCATCGTGCGAAAGGGCGAGAACGAGGTGCCGCCGCCGACGTCGCTGGCCAGCGCCCACGAAAGGCCGGTTTGCGCCGCCGCCTCGAAGTCGAACAGGCCGCTGCCCAGGAACAGATTCGACGTCGGGCATACCGCAGCGCTCGCGCCGCTGGCGGCCAGACGCGCGCGGTCGGTCGCGTCCAGATGGATGCAATGCGCGTACATGCTGCGCTCGCGCAGCAGACCCAGCCCGTCGTACACGTCCAGATAACTGCGCGCCTTCGGAAACAGCTGCGCGACCCAGGTGATCTCGTCGCGGTTCTCGGCCACATGGGTCTGCACCCAGGTGCCGGGAAACGCATCGGCCAGTTCGGCCGCGCCACGCATCTGCTGCTCGGAGCAGCTCGGCGCAAACCGCGGCGTGATCGCATAGCCCAGGCGACCCTTGCCGTGCCAGCGCTCGATCAGCGCCTGCGAATGGACCAGGCCGCGACGCGTGTCGTCGCGCACCGACTCGGGACTGTTGCGATCCATCAGGCACTTGCCGGCCACCATTCGCAGCGATCGCCCGTGCGCCGCCTCGAAGAAGGCGTCGGCGCTGGCGGCATGCGAGGAGCAGTAGACCATCGCCGTGGTGACGCCATTGCGCAGCAGCTCATCCAGGAACGGGCCGGCCATGGCCGCGGCGTAAGCCGGATCGGCGAACCGGGCCTCGTGCGGAAAGGTGTAGTTCTCGAGCCAGGGCAGCAGGCCTTCGGCCGGTGAACCGATGACATCGAGCTGCGGAAAGTGCACATGAGTATCGACGAAGCCCGGCGCCATCACCCGGCCACGCCAGTCGAGCCAGTCGACGTCCGGCAGTCGGGCAGTGACCTCATCGAAGGAGCCCACGTCGGCAATGCGACCTTGGTCGACGACCACGAGCGCGTCATCGATGCGCTCCAGCGTGTCGTCGGCCAGAAATCTCAGCAGCGCGCCCCGGTATCCCTGCATCACGTCCTCGGCAGTTGCCCCTGCACCCCCTGGACATACCAGTCGATGCGATTGAGCGCCTCGTCGGCCATGCTGCCGGCGTCCTGGCGCACCTTGCCCTGATTGTCCAGCAGACGGCCCGAGAACGGGTGGAACTTTCCTGCAGCGATCGCCGCCTGCCGCTCGCGGACCCGGCGGCGCAGCGCCTCGGGCACCGCATCGCCGAAATCGGCCAGACGGACCATGCCTTCGCGCAGGCCGCCCCAGAGCGCCGAAGGCTTCCAGGTCCGATCGAGCACCGCCTGCGCGCTGCGGACATAGAACTCGCCCCAGTGATGGGTGACGGCGGTCAGCTGGCTGGTCGGCGCCAGCGCCCGCATGTCGCTGTGGTAGCCGATGCACCAGCGCTGCTTCTCCTGCGCGGCGACCGCCGCTGCGGTGGAGTCGGTGTGATTCGTCAGCACGTCGGCGCCCTGGTTCAGCAGCGTCAGCGCCGCGTCGCGCTCGCGGCCGGGGTCGTACCAGGAGTTCACCCACACCACCTTGAGTTCGGCCTTCGGGTTGACGGCCCGCATGCCGAGCACGAACGCATTGATGCCCTGCAGGACCTCGGGAATCGGGAATCCGGCCACGTATCCGGCCACCCCGGTCTTCGAGACGCCGGCGGCGACCATGCCCGCGAGATAGCGGCCCTCGTAGAACCGGGCGTTCGCAAAGCCGACATTGGCAGCCGACTTGTAGCCCGAGATGTGCTCGAACATGGTGCCGGGAAACTGGCGCGCCACCTTCAGCGTCGGCTCCATGTAGCCGAAGCTGGTGGTGAAGATAAGCCCGCAGCCCTGCTGCGCCAGATCGCGGATCACCCGTTCGGCATCGGCGCCTTCGGCGACCTTCTCGACATAGCGGGTCGCGACGCGCGGCCCCAGCGTACGCTCCAGATGGAGCCGGCCCTCGTTGTGCTGTGCGGTCCAGCCGACGGGCGCCAGCGGTGTCACATAGACGAAGC
>DAONCJ010000582.1:0-3023 GCA_035401985.1 Burkholderiaceae bacterium
CTTGTCCACGGCCTGCACAACCCACCACGGCGCCTCTGGAATATGCGTGCGCTCGAGCATGGCCTCCTTGGCCTTGGTGTAGCGCTCCCAGCGGCTGCGGCTCTCGAGATCCATCGGACTGAGCTTCCACTGCTTGAGCGGATCGTGGATGCGACCGAGGAATCGCAGGTGCTGCTCGTCGTCGGTGATCGAGAACCAGTACTTGATCACCCGGATTCCCGAGCGCACCAGCATCCGCTCGAACTCCGGCACCGATCGGAAGAACTCCTCGACGTCGTCCTCGGAGCAAAACCCCATCACCCGCTCGACGCCCGCGCGGTTGTACCAGCTGCGGTCGAACAGCACCATTTCGCCGGCGGCCGGCAAATGACTCGCATAGCGCTGGAAGTACCACTGCGTGCGCTCGCGGTCATTGGGCGCGGGCAGAGCGACCACTCGGCACACCCGCGGGTTCAGGCGCTGGGTGATGCGCTTGATGACCCCGCCCTTGCCGGCGGCGTCGCGGCCTTCGAAAACGATCACCACCTTCTGGCCGGTCTGCGCGACCCAATCCTGCAGTTTGACCAGTTCCCCCTGCAGCCTGAACAGCTCACGAAAGTAGCGCTGGCGTTCGGCCTTGCGGACTTGTGCGGCCGGCGAGCCCGGCGTGGCCGGTTCGTGCAGGTCGCGATCCTCGATCTCGAGCTCGAGTTCCTCGTCATAGCCGTCGAGCAGATCTGCTTCGATGCGACGCAGCAGCGCATCGTGGTCGGCAGGTAGGTTCGTCATCATTTCGCGCGCAACAACTCGGTCACATCGAGCAGAATCAGCTCATTGTCATCGGCCTTGTTCGGATCCCGGCTGCTCGAATACGGCAGATTGTTGTCGTTGCCGACCACGATGTGCCGGGCGTCGACCACATCGACGTTTTCGATAGTGAAGAACGGAAAGCTCAACGCGCCATTGACCAGTGGCTTGCGCGCGACGCGCCCGAGGTCGGCGATGCTGAGCAGATCGATGTAGCCGATCTTGCGAAGCGGCCCGCCCGCGGCCTCGGGCGACAACGCGACCTTGTAGATCCGCTTGAACGTCGGCAGGTCATGAAAGCAGTCGACGCGCTTCTGGCCGGCGGGACAGGCCTTGCCCGGCACGCCTTCACCGTTGTCGCGCTCGATGATCAGGCCCGTGGTGGCGTCGATCATGTTGAAGTCGCCGATCGCATGGTGGTCGGCCTCGAGCACGTACTTCCAATGGCGCCCGGTCCACTGTTCGGTCTTGACATCGAACTCGAGCACCCGCAAAAACTGTTTGCCGTCTTGCGCCTCGTAGCTGCGGCTCTCTTCGTTCCACAGCGCGCCCTCAAGCAGCGGGTAGAGCTTGCTGCCGTCCGGTGACGAAGCCATTCCTTCGAAGCCCTTGGATCGTCGCACCCGAAACTTGAGTTCGGTCCCCGGCGTGCCCGGCGTCGTGAGGGCCGGATGATCGGGCGATCGCACCACCTTGCCATCGACCTGTGTCTCGAACACCGCCAGCACCTTGCCTCCGAGATCGGCCTTGATCAGGTAGGGCCCGAACTCGTCGCCGATCCACAACGCGCCGCCGGCGATCTGGAAGCTCTCGGTGTCGAAGTCGCTGCCCGTCAGGTAACGCCTGGCCGTGCCCTCGTGCACGATCCGGAACGGAACCTTCTTGTCCGGATCGTGCAGGAAGACGGTCTCGAGCCGATCGAATCGACCGGTGCCGAAATCAACGGCATAGCGGTTCAGGAACAGCATCGAATCCGGCGAATTCGCCTTCGATCCGAAACCGTTGTCAGTCAGTATCCAGAACGACCCGTCGGGCATCCGCTTGATGCCCGAGTGGCCCTGGACCGGCTGGCCGGCGAACGGCAGGAACACCCCGGTCGGCCGACCGCCGGAATTGCCTTCGAGCGAACCGGTCTTGTCGATGCGCACTCCGGTGGTGAACTTGCCGCTGACCTGCAGATCGGCCGGCGCGTCTGCAGGGGCGGCCATCAGTGTCTGGGCGGGCAGCACGGCATGACCGACGAGCCTGGCCGGATAGGCTGGCGGGCCGCCCTGGGCGATGGCGCTCGATACTGCACAGGATAGCCACATCGCCAGGGCCAGGCGGACCATCGGACGCGGCGGCAGCAACCGGCGGGGGGACGCAATGCATTCGGACATAGATTGGACTCGCGCAAGAACTGACGTGGAGGGGCAAGGTTGGCGTCGACAACGTTCGTCGCACGCCAGGAACGCTAGTCCACTTGTATTGAAGCTTGATGAAGGCGGTACCGTACCCGTGCCGCCAGCGCACGCAGCAACGGGCGCTTCTTGCACTGATGCGGCTGCAGGGGCCTGCATGCGCCGTCTGGCTTGGCCAGATCGCAAATCGTTGGCTGTCCGCCGCGCCGCACTTGACTTGGTGACGAGTAATTCATATAAATCATTTATACAATATCAAAGGACACTGAATGAACACGCGCCCGATCGCAGCGCCGGCCAGGCAACCCGCTGAAGGGGCACTCGAGGCGCCCGCGGGCGTCACAAGCGGCGGTCCTAATCCTCAGCCTGCCGCGCGCAAGCGGCGGACGAAGGCTGAGGCGCCCGGATCGCCGGCGCCCGCCTCCCCCGCGGACTCGACCCCCGCCAAGGCCATCGGCAAGGCCACCAAGGTGCGACCCAAAGTCGCGGCAAGGCGCGCGACGGCCGGCCCCATGGCTGCTCCTGAAGCTGCGCACAAGGGGGCCAAAGCAAACAATCGCGCGTCGCCCGCAAAGCCGTGGGCACCAGACAAGGCACGCAAAGCAAAGGTGAAACCGGTTCGCGACAGCTTCACCATGCCGCAGGCGGACTTCGCTCTGATCGCAACCCTCAAGCACAGGGCGCTGGTATTTCAGCGGCCGGCCAAGAAAAGCGAAATCCTGCGCGCCGGCCTGCATGCGCTGCTGGCGCTGGGCGATCGGGAACTGCGCGCAGCGCTGGACGGATTGACGCCGCTCAAGCCGGGGCGGCCCAAGAACTCGGACCAGAGCTGATCCT
>DAONCJ010000583.1:0-3022 GCA_035401985.1 Burkholderiaceae bacterium
GGCAGTGGTCAGGCGGTTCACCAGTGCCATCGCGAGGTCGGTCGCCGGAATGAACGCAACCAGCGCCAGCGTCAGCAGCCAGCCGGTGCCCAGACCCGGCAGCGCCCATATGGCCACCGCCAGCAGCAGGGAAGTCACCAGCAGGATGGCGCCCACGTAGCCGCCCAATCCGAGTGACAAATGGACGCGGGTGACCTTGAGCCGCAGCGGGGCCTTGAAGCCGATCGCCCGCTCCAGGGCGAGGCGGCCTCGCCCGATCAGGTGGAACCCCGGGTCGCCGACGCGCTCGGCCTGATCCGTGTCTTTCGCCGCCGCTGCTTCTGCTTCTGCTCGTGCTTCTGCTTGCGCTTCTGCTTGCGCTTCGCGCGCCGCATCCAGTGCGCGGTGAGCGATGTCCAGCTCGGACAGCGCGCATCCGCGGGCCAGCTGCTCGATCGCGCTGCGGTACAGGTTGCGCGTCGCGAAATCCATCGCCGCGAAGGCGCTGCCCGCGCGCAGGTGCTCGTCCACCAGGCTCACGCTTTCGAACAGCTCCGCCCAGTCGATGCTGGAGATCAGGCGCATGCTGGTGATGACGTTGCGCACCGTGACGTTGGAAGCGCCTTGCCGTTGATGGGCATGCTCCACCACCTGCTCGATCGAGGTGCCTTGCAGGCGCAGCCGCTCGCTCAGCCAGCCCAGCGCAGGCGTCACGCGCGGATCCTGGTCGCGCAGTCGTTTGGCCAGCTGCGAGGCGAAGTGTTCGGACAGCGGGCCCGGATCGCGCGTGGCGATGTCAGCCTGCAGTGCCGCATGCCCCTGGCCCGCGGTCAGCAGGCGGTTGGCCAATGTCTGGGCGTCGTTGCGGGCGCGCCGCCCCTCGGTGATCTGGTCGGTCAGGCGGCGCAGGTTTTCCACCAGCACGATGCGCAGCGTGATCGCCACTGCCCACAGCTCCCCGATGGAGAGGGGTTGCACCCGCTGGTAGGCGGCAATGAAGCGGCGCAAGGCCTGCGGGTCGACGTGGCTGTCGGTGTGTGCCACGAAGGCCCAGGCCAGTCCGAACACGCGGGGATAGCCTGCCAGTGGTCCCTCGCCCAGCTTGGGCAACTGGCGGTAGTAACCGGGCGGCAGGTCGTCGTGAATCTCACGGATCTGCTCTTCGACAAGGTGGTAGTTGTCCAGCAGCCACTCTGCGGCCGGGACCACGCCGCGTCCGGCCTCCAGTTCAGCCGCGCTGGCCCGAAAGGCCTTGAGCAGCACCGCGGAGTTGTCGTCCAGGCGGCGGTGCAGGGACAGCACCTGTGGCGGATTTTGCGTGACGGGCTGCGCAGCCGCCAGACTCTGCGCATGCTGCTCCAGCCGCTCGATCCCGAAGAGTTCCTGCCTGACCGGTGAGATGTCGTGCCACGGTGGCGGTGGCGAGCGACGCCGGAACGGGTAATTCGTCAGCCGTCGCCTTGGGCGCTGGGGGGAAGCAGCGCAAGTTCGCGCCGCACGGCCGGCCCGAACCTGCACGCATTCAAGTCGAAGATGGGCGCGTCGGGGGTATCAGGCATCGATCGAGGATACGCGGAACCCAGCGTCGACCGCGATTCGGGCTGGCCGCGAAAGGGGTTAAGCCCTCTGACGCCGCCTGTTGCGCCACCGACCGATTCAGGGAACCGATCGGGTGCTCTCAGCGGGTGGTGTACCCGCCGTCCACGACCAGTTCGGCACCCGTCGTGAACGACGATTCATCCGAGGCAAGGAAAAGCACCGTCTGGGCGATCTCTTCGGCCACGCCGAGCCGGCCGATCGGGTGCTGCGACACCAGCAGCTGTTCGGCCTCGCTGACGCTGACATTCTGGGTGACACGCCGCCGCTCCATCGAGCCGCGCACCATCGGTGTGTCGATGTAGCCGGGGTGGACCGAGTTGACGCGGATCCGGTATCCGGCCGCCGAACACTCCAGCGCCGCGGACTTGCTCAGCAGGCGCACGCCGCCCTTGGCCGCGCAATAGTCCGATGCATTGGCCTGACCGACCAGGCCCAGGATCGACGAGATGTTGATGATCGATCCGCTGCCCGCATGCTGTGTGGTCTGGCGGATCGCCAGGATCCCGTGCTTGCAGCCCAGGAACACGCTGTCCAGGTCGACCGCCAGCGTGCGTCGCCAGTTGGCGAGCGTCTTGCCTTCGATCGGGCCGCCACCGCCCGCCGGCGCGATGCCGGCATTGTTGACCAGCACATGCACCCCGCCGAAGCGGTCGAAGGCGCTCTGCATGACCCGTTCCCAATGGGCTTCGTCGACCACATCGTGGCCGACAAAACAGGCTTCGCCGCCGGCGTGGCCGATTTCAGCCGCGACCGCCTGACCGCGCGCCTCGTCCATGTCGGTGCACACCACACGTGCGCCCTCGCGGGCCAGCAGTCGCGCGCTGGCGGCGCCGATGCCGCTGGCAGCGCCGGTGACGATGGCAACCTTGCCGCTGACCCGGCCGCGGCCAGGCGATGCGGAAAGGGTGGGCGAATTCGGGTCCTGTTCAGGTGACGGCACTGCGTTTCTCCCCAGTCGATTGGTGCTGGCATCAATGTACCCGATGCGGCTCAGCCCCAGACAGCGGGGCGGGCGCACAGAACCGTGGGTTCGAGGCATCAGCTGCGGTAAGATTCGCCGCTTCGTCCCGATGA
Source organism: Burkholderiaceae bacterium (assembly GCA_035401985.1). Lineage (GTDB taxonomy): Bacteria > Pseudomonadota > Gammaproteobacteria > Burkholderiales > Burkholderiaceae_E > Quisquiliibacterium. The sequence continues at coordinate 2,653 of DAONCJ010000583.1, forward strand.
TGGCGCCATGCCGTCGCGCCCGGGCGCCGTACGGCCAAAGACCCCCGCGAGCACCATGTTCGATTCCATCCGCAAACACCAGCGCATCCTGCAATTCATCCTGCTGCTGCTGATCTTTCCCGCGTTCGTGTTTTTTGGCGTGTCGGGCTACGACAATTTCCTGTCCGACGACGACAGCGTGGCGAAGGTCGACGGCGTCAAGATCAGCCGCCAGGAGTTCGACCAGGCGATGCGCCGCCAGCTCGAACAGCTGCGCCAGGTGCTGGGCGATCAGGTCGATGCCAAGATGCTGGACACGCCCGCAGCACGCAACGAAGTGCTCGACGGGCTGATCGCGCAGGCGCTCGCCGACAATCCCAACCTGCAGACC
>DAONCJ010000584.1:0-3011 GCA_035401985.1 Burkholderiaceae bacterium
CCAGAACGCCGCCCCGGCCACCCAGCTGGCCGCCGCGCAGGCCAAGCTGCTGGCAACCCGGATGGCGGATCGCCAGCTGCCGGCGCTGGCCCAGGCGATGGGCGCCGAGGGCTTGCGCGAGCAACACCCATTCGCCCGGCATCTGATGGGTGCGCGGGTCGCCGGCTTCGTCGACGGGTCGACCGAAATGCTGCTCGAGCGAATTTGTGCGGTGATGCGCGCCTGAGCGCCTCAGAGGCCTCCGAAGACCTTCTTCAGGATTGCGCTGCCGCTGCCGATCGGGTCGGCACGCAGCGAGCGCTCCTTGTCGGCGATGACCAGGAACAGCCCGTCGACCGCCTTGCCGGTGACATAGCGGTCGAGCGTGGCCTGGTCTTCCTTGACCAGGCCCAGTCGCCCCGCTTGCCCGGCGAGCCGATCGTACTTTCGGGCGAGATCCAGCTTGCCGATGCTCTTGGAGACGATCGGCAGGAAGCGCGCCGTGATCTGCTCGCCCGCGCTGCTTCGGAAGTAGCGCGTGACCGAGTCGTCGCCGCCGCGCACGATGTCCAGCGCGTCGCGCACGGTGACCTTGCGTGCCGCCTCGACGAGCAGCGCTTTCCCCTGCGGCACGGCCGCTTCGGCGGCCCGGTTAATGCCGACCTCGAGCGCCTCGAACTCGTGATCCAGTCCGAACACGCGCGCCGCGCTGCGTACCTTGCGCAGCGAGTCGGGCAGTGGAATGCGCACCCTGGGGTTGCCCAGAAACCCGTCATTGACGCCCAGCAGTTCGACGGCAGCCAGCGCACCCTTTTCGAGCGCTGCGCGGATGCCGGTGGCAGCGTCCTGCTCGGACAGCGCGGCCTGTGCCGACGCCGCCCGGGGCAGTGCGATGACGGGCGCGAGCACGGCCAGCGGGACAAGGAAGCAGCGGCGGCGAACAGGATCTGACATGGGCGAGTCCTCGAAGCAGGTGTGAGCGGTGCCGAGTCAGACACTGCGCCAATGTTTCGCCCGCATCGACCCTGCGGGGTCCATCATCGGCCAGCGCCTGCGACAAGGGAATCCCAGGGCGGCCGATCGGGCACGTCCGGAACAATGATTGACACCCGATCGGCGCGCCCCATCGTTTCGAACCATGCAGGGGTGCTGCCCCTCAGCCCGGCGGGCGGCGAACGAATCCAGTAGGCTCACGGGCAGTCCGCGCATCTCGCGCGCATCAATCGGAGAACCACCGATGGCCCTTCAGCCTCTCGAGACCGTGCTCTACAACGTCGAAGACGGTATTGCCACGATCACCCTCAACCGTCCCGACAAGATGAACGCCTTCACCGCGCGGATGCGCGACGAGCTGGTGTCGCTGTTCGACGAAACCGACGCCGATGATTCGGTGCGCGCGGTGATCATCACCGGCGCAGGGCGCGCCTTCTGTGCCGGCGCCGATCTGTCCTCGGGCGGCAAGACCTTCGACTATGCCTCCCGCAGCGATGCGGCGCGCGAGGCGATGCGGGTCGGCGACGTGTACCGCGACGGCGGCGGTGTCACCACGCTGCGGATCTTCAAGAGCCTGAAGCCCGTGATCGGCGCGATCAACGGTGCCGCGGTCGGGATCGGTGTGACGATGCAGCTGCCGATGGACATCCGGCTGGCCTCGACCGACGCGCGCTTCGGCTTCGTGTTCGCGCGGCGCGGCATCGTGCCCGAAGCGGCGTCCTCGTGGTTCCTGTCGCGCGTCGTCGGCATGCAGACTGCGCTTGAATGGTGTTACACGGGCCGGGTCTTCAACGCCCAGGAAGCGCTCGATCGCGGGCTGGTGCGGTCGCTGCACGCACCGGCCGACCTGCTGCCTGCGGCCCGGGCCCTGGCGCGCGAAATCGCCGACAACACGGCGCCGGTCTCGGTCGCGCTGACGCGCCAGATGCTGTGGCAGATGGCTGGCGCCGATCACCCGATGCGGGCCCATCGCGTCGACAGCCGCGCCATCCAGGCGCGCGGCCAGTCGGCCGACGCGCGCGAGGGCGTGAGTTCATTTCTCGAGAAGCGGCAGCCGGTCTATCCGGACAAGGTATCGAAGGACATGCCTTCATTCTTTCCGTGGTGGGAAGAGCCGCCCTTCGAGTGATCGCGAAGGCCGGCTGAACGCGTGGCCCGGCTAACGCACAGGCAGGCTTGATCGCACAGGCCGGCTCGATCGCGCAGCCGGCGCTCAGCCCCGCCGGCTCATGCCCAGCACACCCGTGGCCAGTTCGATCGGCTGGCCGTGGGGAGTGACTTCGGCTGCGACACGCCAGGCCTGACGCAGCGCACCCAGAGCCAGCGGCGGCGCCAGGCCCTTGTCCGACACCAGACGCTCGAGTGCCGCGAGCCAGTGCAGGTAATAGGTGTCCCCGGTGTCGGGATCGCCGCCTGCCTGCGCATCCGCGATGGCGCGTGAAAGGTACTGGGCCCACTCGGACCATTCGAACAGTCCGCGCTGATGCAGCGCCACCACGATCGCGAAGGCCTGCGCTTCCCAGGGTTCGCGAAAGACCGGACCGTCGGCGCCGCAGGGTATGCCCGCGGGCAGCGACGCCATCGGCGGCGCCGGATCGGGCGAAGGAATCGCCCTGGTTTCGCCGGAACCGCTCACGATGCGCCGCCAGTCGCCGCCGGGTCCCGTGCCGGCGAGCCTGGCGGAGCCGGCTGCAGGTCGGCGGCCAGCAGATAGGATTCCCAGCAGTCGACGCGGACGGAATCGGCGGTGCTTTGCGGCCCCCACAGCGTCCGGCCGCTGAACGCGACGGTATAGAGCCACTGCGGCGACTCGCCCTCGCCGAGGGCGTTGGTATCGGGAAAGACGTGGGCGCCATGCAGTGCCACCACGGTGTGCGGGCCGTCGCCCCATTGTTCGTAGTGCAGGCGCAGCCCGTTGGCCTGCACTGCGCCGTCGGTATGGTGGGAGAGGATGGAGTCGTTCATGGGTGCAAGTTGTCCCTGTTGGTGGATGGTGTCGTGGGTTGGAACAAGGGCGGGCGGTGTCAGCGCGGCACCTG
>DAONCJ010000585.1:0-3008 GCA_035401985.1 Burkholderiaceae bacterium
CGATGGTGTAGGGCATCAGACCGACGTCCTTCTGGACTTCCTTTTCCTCGAACTTGCGGCCGATCAGGCGCTTGACCGCATACAGGGTGTTGCGCGGGTTGGTGACAGCCTGCCGCTTGGCGGGCGCGCCGACCAGGATCTCGCCGTCTTCGAGGTAGGCGATGATCGACGGCGTGGTGCGCGCGCCTTCGGAGTTCTCAATCACCTTGGGCTGGCCACCTTCCATGACCGCCACACACGAGTTGGTCGTGCCCAGGTCTATGCCAATGATCTTTCCCATGTTTTCTGTCCTCGGTCGGAGTCGTTGTCCGGATGTGTTCTGAATGGATTCAAGATGTGCGTGACGGCGTGGAATTCAAGCGCCCGAAGCGGTCAGCACGAAAATTTTTGATGCCCGAGCCTCCTCAGCCCTGAGCGACGCTGACCAGGGCCGGGCGCAGCACCCGGTCGTTGATCAGGTAGCCCTTCTGGAGCACCGAGACGACATGGTTGGCGGGCACCGGGGGCTGTGTGCTGCCGGCGGGCACCGCCGAGATGGCCTGGTGACGGTTGGGATCGAATTTTTCGCCAACCGGATTGATCTCGATCACACGGTTTTTCTCGAGTGCCGACACGAGCTGGCGCAGGGTCGCCGTGACGCCTTCGCGAAGCGATTCCATCGTCGGCGACTCGACGGTCAGGGCCATCTCGAGGCTGTCGCGCACCGGCAGAAGGCTTTCGGCGAAGGATTCGATCGCGAACTTGTTGGCCTTGCTGACGTCTTCCTGCGCGCGCTTGCGCACGTTGTCCATCTCGGCGCGGGCCCGCACGAACATATCGAAGTGCTCGGCCGCCTTAGCCTCGGCCGCGGCCAGGCGCTGGGCGAGATCGAGTTCGGGCGAGTCGACCGAGGGCTCGGCGGGGGCGCCGGTTTCCGGAACGGGTGAATGGGGAGTTTCTGATTGCGGATCCGACATCCGCCTCTCCTTAGTGAGTTGAATCAAGTACTTGACGAGTCGCGCCATGCGACAACCCGACGCATTTGGGGACGACGAGCGCGGTTTCAAGCCCTGCCCGACATCAAAGGTGGAGGAGTGTCACCCCTGCATCCGGACCACCCGAATGGGTATACCCCCCATGCTAGGATCGACCGGGATTTCGGATCACGAAAACCGTCAACGCAGGAGTAAGAAATGGGATTGCTCAGTTTCATGAAGGACGCAGGTGAAAAGCTGTTCGGCAAAGGAACAGCACAGGCCGCGCAGCAAGCTGCTCAAGCCGATCCGGCCCCGGCCAATGTCGATGCCGCCAACGCCGCCGCGGCGCAGGCCATCGAGGCGTACATCGCCCAGATGCAGCTCAGCGCCTCGGGCCTGGCGGTCAAGTTCGACGGCAGCTCCGGCACGGTCACCGTCATGGGTCTTGCCCCCGACCAGGCCACACGCGAAAAGATCGTTCTGTGCTGCGGCAACGTCTCGGGCGTCAGCCATGTGGACGACCAGATGACGGTCGACACGCTGGCCGATGAAAGCCAGTACTACATGGTCGTCAAGGGCGACACCCTGACAAAGGTGGCCCGCGAGTTCTACGGCAACGCCAATGCCTACATGCCGATCTTCGAGGCCAACCGCCCGATGCTCAGCCACCCGGACAAGATCTATCCGGGCCAGATGCTGCGCATCCCCAAGCGCGACTGAGCATCACCGGCCGCGCAGCCGACCGCCTCACTGCGCGGCGCCCGCCTGACGGGCCCGCGCCAGACGCCCCGCCAGTGCCTGCTGCTCGGCCGCAGCGGCCGCCGAATCCAGACGGGCCGTCGGCCAGCCCTGCAGATGACGCGATGCCAGCCCCGTCAGGGCATGGATGAAAGCCGCGTTCTCGTTCAGGCAGGGCACATAGCGAAACCCCTTGCCCCCGGCTTCCTCGTACGTATGACGCCCCTCGATGGCGATCTCCTCGAGTGTCTCGAGGCAGTCCGACACGAAACCGGGGCAGATCACATCCAGCCGTGAAGTGCTCGCGGCCCCCAGCTCGCGCAAGGTCGCTTCCGTGTACGGCTGAAGCCAGCGGGCACGCCCCAGCCGACTCTGAAAGCTGACTCGCCAACGGTCGGGCGTCAGGCCCAGCGCCTGCGCCAGCAGCCGCGCGCTGACCAGGCATTCGCAATGGTAGGGGTCGCCCATCAGCAGCGTGCGCTCGGGCACGCCATGAAAGCTCATCAGAAGCCGCTCGGGTTCGCCTTCGCGCTCCCAGTGCGATCGGACGCTGGCGGCCAGCGCGGCGATGTACCCCGGGTCGTCATGGAAGTGCTTGATCGTGCGCAGTTCGGGCGGGTTGCGCCACTGGGCCAGTTCGCGCATCACGGCGTCCAGCGCAGTGCCCACGCTGGAACCCGCATATTGGGGATACATCGGCAGCACCAGCAGCCGCGTCAGGTTGCGTTCGCGCAGCGCCCGCAGCACCGAGGGAATCGAAGGCTCGCCGTAGCGCATGGCCAGCGCCACCTCGACCCGCTGACCCGCCTCGCCGAGGTAACCCGCCAGCAGCTTCGACTGGCGCTGGCTGTGCACGGCCAGCGGCGAGCCTTCGTCGGTCCAGATCGAGGCGTACTTGGCGGCCGATTTCGACGGCCGGGTGCGCAGGATGACGCCGTGCAGAATCGGCAGCCAGACGGCTCGCGGAATTTCGATCACACGAGGGTCGGCCAGAAACTCGGCCAGATAACGTCGCACCGGCCCGGCCTCGGGGGCCGGCGGCGTGCCGAGCTGCACCATCAGCACGGCGGTGAGCTCGGGCTGATCGTGACGAAAGGTACTGGCGGCGGTGAATCGGGTCACGCGGAGGGCCCAGTGCCGGTCGCCGATTTAGCGGAGACCGATGCGCCGGAGACCGCCGCGCCGGCCGACGGATACGTCTGGATGAACCGATCCAGCGCCTGCGCGGCGCGGGCCCGCTCGCCGGCCAGGCGTGCCGGCAGCCAGCCCAGCGCCGCCCCGGGCAGTCCGTGAACCTGGGCGAGATAGGCCCAG
>DAONCJ010000586.1:0-3004 GCA_035401985.1 Burkholderiaceae bacterium
AGCGGCTGACCGGCAAGCGTGCCGAGGCGGTGCTGGGCACGGCGCACATCACGTGCAACAAGAACGCGATCCCCAACGATCCCGAAACCCCGTTCGTCACCAGCGGCATCCGGCTCGGTTCGCCGGCGATGACGACGCGCGGCTTCGGCGAGGCCGAGGCGGTGAAGGTCGGCAATCTGATCGCCGATGTGCTCGATGCGCCGGACGACTCGGCCCGGATCGCGCAGGTTCGTGCCCAGGTGGCCGAATTGACCGCCCGGTTCCCGGTCTATCGCTGACCGACTGAAGCGCGGCATGCCGGGTGGCGCGGGTTTCGGGCGGAAAGGCTGAGCGGTGCGCTGCCCGTTTTGTGAGCATGCCGACACGCAGGTGCTCGACACCCGGGCATCCGATGACGGCGATGTGATCCGGCGGCGCCGGCGCTGTCCTCAATGCGAAAAGCGCTTCACGACCTATGAGCGCATCGAGCTCACCTTGCCTGCCGTGGTCAAGAAGAACGGCTCGCGGGTCGAGTTCGACCGCAACAAGCTGCGGGCCTCACTGCAGCTGGCACTGCGCAAGCGGCCGGTGGGGCTGGAACAGGTCGATGCCGCGACTCACCGGATCGAGGAAAAGCTGCTAGCGCTGGGCGTGCGCGAAGTGCCCAGCGAACGGGTTGGCGAGCTGGTGATGCGCGAATTGAAGCGACTGGACAAGATCGCCTATGTCCGCTTTGCGTCCGTCTATCGCAGCTTCGAAGACGTCGACGAGTTCGCCGACGCGGTCCAGGAGGTCAAGCCGAGGCGTCCTCGGGGAACCGCCTCCTGAGACGGCGCGTTCGGGCGGTGAAGCCCGAACGCTGCGCGCGGCGAAGCCCGGTGCACGCAGCAGGCGTTCAGACGATCGCGCTTTGCAGCGGCGGGCTTGCCATTTCACGGCCGGACGCCGCCTCCCGGCCCGCTGCGGCGGCCCGGCGGGCCGAGGTCCGGTCGACCACGCGGTCGCGTCCCATGGCCTTGGCCAGGTAGACCCGGCGGTCGGCGATCGACACCAGTTCTTCCACGCTGCCGCCTTCGCGCATCAGTGCGACGCCGATCGAGACCGTGATCGGAATGGTCAGCGAATCCTGCTCGAAGGGAGTGGTGCGCACGGTGTCGCACAGGGCCTGCGCCGCGCTGCGGACCTGTTCTTCGGTGGCGCGTTCGAAGAGGGCGCAGAATTCCTCGCCGCCGTAGCGGGCGGCATGCTCGCCGGGCGCCAGAGCGCGCCGAAGCAGGCAGGCGAAATGCACCAGAACGCGATCGCCGACCTTGTGGCCGTAGCGGTCGTTGACCTGCTTGAACCAGTCGAGATCGAGCATCAGCACCGCGACGGGGCTGCCGTCGCGGCCGATCCGCTCGGCCACGCGGCTGAAGAAATGGCGTCGGGTGGCCAGGCCGGTCAGCTCGTCGGTGGTGGCGATGCGACGCAGGTCCGCCGCGATCCGGCCATTGACCAGGGACATCAGCACCATGGCGTGCATCATCGGTGCCAGGGTGAAGGTCGCGGCGATCGTCGACTGCATCAGCCCGGCGGCAAACTGGCCATCGGCGGTGGCCGACGCGCCCCAGGCCGCGATCCAGATCAGCCGGGTCAGGTGCACTCCGACGAAAAACCCAGCCAGCCCGATCGCGCACAGCATCGGCACATGCGGATCGGCCGGCAGACGCCGGCGCAGCAGCGGCAGCATCAGCGCCGCATAGCCGCCCTGGATGGCCGACGTGATCTGCAGGCGGGTGGCGAACAAGTCCAGCGAAGGGCCCAGCGTGACCTGCAGCAGCAGGACCCCGGCAACCGCTGCTGCCGCATAGCCGGGCCTGGGCGGCATCTGGCAGATGCGTCGGATCGACTCGTACAGCACGATCATGCCGGCCGGTCCGGTGGTATTGCCCAGCACCACGGACAGCCAGTCGGGGATGATGCCGCGCAACGCAATCATCAGCATGGACAAGCTGAACAGCAGTTGCGCGAAAGCGGCCCACGCGAGGCCCGACTCGCTGGCACGATGGATCCGGCGTGACGCAAACAAGGTCACAGCGCAGATGCCACCCGCCAGCGAGCCGATCAGAAAAAGCGTGCGAAGGTCAAAAATCGTGCCCATCCGGCAAGCCTACCTGCCAGGGGGGTGCCAGCCCCCTGCGCGGCGACCGCCGTGTGCCGGCTACCGACGAACGTACCTCAAGGGCGTGACGCGGATGCCGACTGCAAGGCGTTCTGGCGGATCTGATCCATCGTGAGGTTGGGCGTGATCGCCTGCGGATCGACCTTCAGATGCAGCAGGGCCGGGCGCCGCTCGTCGCGGGCGACCGCCAGCGCCCGGGCGAGCGCCGGCGCAAAGGCTTCGGTTGTCTCGACCTTTTCGGCGTGGCCGCCGAAGGCCTTCGCGTACTGCACGAAGTCGGGGTTGGAAAGGTTGCTGCCGATCTCCCGCCCCGGGTATTCGCGTTCCTGGTGCATCCGGATCGTTCCGTACATGCCATTGTCGAACACGATCACGACCAGGCCCGCCCCGTACTGAGCGGCGGTGGCCAGTTCCTGGCCGGTCATCAGGAAGTCGCCGTCGCCGGCAAAGCACACGACGCAGCGCTCGGGCTGGGCGATGGCAGCGGCGACGGCTGCCGGCACACCCATGCCCATCGCGCCCGAGGTGGGAGCGAGCTGCGAGCGGGTCTGGGCACCGCCCAGGGCATCAGGTGCGGCGAGCTGTCCGTCGGCCAGGCGGCGGGCCGAGACGGGCGCATAGCGCCAGAACCGGTGCGCCCAGGTCGCGAAGTTGCCGGCCCCGTTGGTGATGACCGCATCGACCGGGAGCTGCTGGCGCAGGGTCTGGACGACCTGCCACAGGTCGAGCGCCGGCGCCAGCGAGGCCATCGCCGGCGGGCGCTGCTGCCAGCCTTCGTAATCGGCGCGTGCCTGCGTCACTCGCTCGCGCCATGCGCTGGCATCGACCTGCAGCGTTGCGAGCACCGAGGTGATCTCGGGCATG
>DAONCJ010000587.1:0-3003 GCA_035401985.1 Burkholderiaceae bacterium
GGGCGGGTGCTGCTGGCCGGACTCGAGGACGCCGCGCTGCAGGCATATCTCTCCAGTGCTTCGCTGAAGAAGCTCACCAATGCCACTCTGATCGACCGGGCGCTGCTGGGTCAGGAGATCGTCCGCGTGCGCGAGCAGGGCTGGGCGTGGATCGATGGCGAGCTCGATGAATCGATCTGCGGGCTGGCCGTGCCGGTGCGCGATCCCGATGGCCATACGGTGGCGGCGATCAATGTGAGTCTGCCGGCGGGCGATTTCGATCAGGCGGGTGCGGTGGCGCAGTTCCTGCTGCCCTTGCGGCGCACCGCGTCCCGGATTCGCAGCGCCTACGCATGATCGGCTGGCCGCGCGGGCATTGCGCTCAACCGCGCGTCTGAACGTCCGGCCGGTTGCGCAGCCGCTCGCCCGCCGGCACGCCGAGCTGCGGATGCATGCGCCCGGCGACCATCCACGCCGCCAGCAGGCCAAAGCCTCCGGCGGCAAACACGGCGGCCAGCGGCCCGACCTGCAGCACCAGCCAGACGATGCCGGGGGTCACGATGTTGGCGACATCCCGGAACGTCGAGTACACCGCCGACATCTCGTTGCGCTCCGAGGGCTTGACCGACATCAGGAACGGCAGTCCGCCGCAAATGTCGAGCAGCACCAGGAAGTAGGCGCCGATCAGCAGCAGCGCGATGCTGGCCCAGGGCCAGGACGACAGCAGCGAGGCCGCGACGAAGCAGCCGCCCGAGCACACGAAGCCGGTGCGCACGGCGGCACGCAGCGAGCGGGTCTGCATCCAGCGCAGCATCAGGGGCGCGAAGAACAGCCCCATCGACGCCAGCGATGCCGCCATGCCGCCGATTCGCTCGCTCAGGCCGTTCTCGATCGCGAAGATGCCCACATACACCAGGTACACCGCCCAGCCGCAGGAACGCATGACGGCCAGGAACCAGCCGCCGACCAGGCGAGGCTGCGCGGCAAACCGGCGCAGATAGCGCAGCGGATTGGACGAGGCGCTGCCAGAACGGGCAGCCACGCGGGTGCTGCCCATCCGCATCCACCAGATCGAGAACAGCATCGCCAGCGCCGCGATGAACACGATCGCGAATGGGGCGCCGTGCCAGAACCCCAGCAGCCAGACTCCCAGAAAGGGGCCCACTGCCCAGCCGGTGCCGGCGTAAAAGAGCCGCAGTGTCTCGAGGCGTCCGAGTTCGGCCTTGCCGACGTACTCGAGCACATTGGCGTTGTAGCAGACGAAGGCGATCGCGGTTCCGAGCGCCGTGCACAAAAGGCCCAGGGCGACCGCCTTGCCGCCGACCATTCCGAATCCTGCCGCCATCAGATAGAGCAGCACGCCCATTGAATGGACCCAGCGGCGCGGCACATGGCGGGTGAGCAGAGGGACCGCCAGGACCATCGCGAGAGACAGAATTCCGACGGCGAAATAGATCTGCGACACGATGACCGCGTCGCCCCAGGCGCGATACAGCGTCAGCGGATAAACGGACAGCGTGACGCCCCGGGCGATCGCCTCGAACCCGCCAATGGCGGCAAAGGTGCGGACCGTCGGTTTGTGTGCGGCGTCGGTCATCGAAGCCGGCGCTGAAAGAAGGTCCGTTGCATGATCGGGCGGTTGAAAAGCGAAGGGCCGGCTGGCCGGAGCGGCTCGCGCACGCTGCGAGAGGCAGCCGGCAGATTACCGGATGACTTGCCCGTCAAGAGTGGGCAGGTGCGCCTGCGGGGGTCTTCAACGATCCAGGAATCGTGCTTCGGCTGGATGGACGCCGACGGCCAGTCGGGGCAGCATGCGCTCACGCAAGCCACAGGAAGATGCCATGCGACAGTTCATCAGGTCGTCGGTTGTTGCGACAGTTCTTGCGGCGGTGGTCATGGCCCTGGCGGGCTGCGCCGCGCCGCGGCCAGGCGCAGCGGGGCCAGACCGGCTGCTGCCCGAGCAGAAAGTCAGTCTTCCGGGGCCGGGTCTCACGCTCAGCGGCGTGCTGTTCGCCCCGCCCCAGGGACCCGGGTCGCCAGCGCGCCATCCTGCCATCGTCCTGCTGCACGGCTGCAGCGGGATGTTCGGCTCCAGCGGTCAGTTGGCCAGCAATCAGCGCGCATGGGCCGAACGGTTCGCGCAGTGGGGCTATGTCGCCCTGACGCTGGACAGCTTCACGCCGCGCGGCGCCACCTCGGTGTGCCCGATTCCGACGCCGCAGCGACCGGCCAGACCGTGGGAGGAGCGCACGCCGGACGCGTACGCCGCGCTGGCCTGGCTGGCGCGCCGGGCGGATGTCGATCCGCAGCGCATCTTCGTGGCCGGCTGGTCGCACGGCGGCTCGACGGTGATGGGCGTGGTCCGGCCGGAGGCGGCCGGGCGACGTGCCGAAGGTCCGCATTTCCGTGGCGCCCTTGCGTTCTACCCCGGTTGCGCGCGACCGCTAGCCATGAGCGGCTACCGCACGACGATGCCGCTGCTGATCCTGCACGGCGAGGCCGATGACTGGGTGCCGGCCGGGCCATGTGCCGATCTGGCGCGCCGTCTGGCTGGGTCGGGCGTCCCCGTGAGGGCGGTGCTTTACCCGGGCGGCCATCACGGCTTCGATGCGCCCAACAATCGCGTCGTATTCCTGCCGGACGTCTACACGGGCGCCACCGGCGGGCGGGGCGCCCATGTCGGTGGCCATGAGCCGTCGCGGGTGCAGGCTGTTCGGGAGGCCCGGGCGTATCTGGATGGATTCGCGTCGGCAGGGGCACCCGCGGGGGCGCGCTGAGCCGTTGTCAGGCCCGAAAAATGGAGTCACGCACAGCCGGCGCGCCTTGCACAGATGCCTGGCCTGTCGCACGCTCGATCCCGCCGCGGGCGAATTCCGGAATCAAGCTTGATTGAGCAGAGAGAGGTTGGCGATGCGCATTGCAGTGATGGGGTCAGGCGGACTGGGCGGGTACTTCGGCGCACGGCTGGCCCAGGGCGGCGCAGACGTGCACTTCGTCGCCCGGGGCGCGCACCTGCGGGCGATG
>DAONCJ010000588.1:0-3002 GCA_035401985.1 Burkholderiaceae bacterium
GGCTGTGGTTCGGCGTGACGCTGCGCCGGCTGCAGCTGCCCGGCCGCGTGCAGGTGGCGATCAACGTGTTCATGGCCCTGTCGATGCTGATCGTCGTGGGGCTGGCCTTGTGGGCGCAACGCTGAGCCCGGCACACCGTGCGCGTCGCTGATCAGGCCGACTCCCAGACCACCGTGCGGCGTGCGCCGACCCAGCGCTCGAAGTGCGCGCCATACACCTCCTCGATCCGGTTGCGCTTGACCTTGAAGGTGGGCGTGACAAAGCCGTTGTCCACGGTCCAGGGCGTGGTCACGACGACCAGGCAGTCGAGCTGCTCGTGGGGATCGAGCGTGGCGTTGATGCGCTTCAGATGCCCTTCCAGCGAGGCCTCGATCCGGCTGCGATCGGCATCGTTGCGCGCGCGCAGCGCCGCTTCAGGACTGAGCAGCACGAGGCCCAGCGGCTGACCGAGATTGGCGCCGGTGACCACGCAGGCCTCGAGTTCGGTGTGCATGACCAGCCGGTCTTCGATCGGCGCCGGCGCCACATACTTGCCCTTGCTGGTCTTGAACAGATCCTTGACCCGCCCGGTGATCCGCAGATTGCCCTCCGCATCGAGCGCCCCCTTGTCGCCCGTGCGCAGCCAGCCGTCCGCGGTGAAGGTCTGGCGCGTGAGCTCGGGCTCCTTGTAGTAGCCCAGCATCAGCCCCGGACTCTTCATCAGGATCTCGCCGCTGTCGGGGTCGATGCGCGATTGCACGCCGTCATAGGGCTTGCCGACGGTGCCCGGACGCTGAACGCCCGGCAGCGTGGCATGCGACAAGCCGCAGTTTTCGGTCATGCCGTACACCTCGATGATCGGCAGCCCGAGCGCCTCGTACCACCGCAGCAGTTCGGGTGGCATCGGCGCCGCTCCGCCGGCGGCGAACTGGCACTGGTCCAGTCCGAGTGCCCCGAGCACCTTGCGGCGAACGATGCCGCGAACGATCGGGATCTTCAGCAGCCGCTGCAGCTTGGCGGGCGGCATTTTCGCGTGAACGCCCTGCTGAAATTTCACCCACAGGCGCGGCACCGAGAAGAACACCGTCGGTCGCGCACGCTGCAGATCGGCGGTGAAGGTCTCGAGCGATTCGGCAAAGAACACATGGCCGCCGACCGCAAGCAGCGCGTGCTCGACCAGCGCGCGTTCTGCCACATGCGAAAGAGGAAGGTAGCTGAGGATCCGCCCGCTGCTGTCGACCGGCACCCGCTTCAGGCCCGACTGCAGCGACCAGGCAAAGGTGGCGAAGCTGTGCATCACGCCCTTGGGCATGCCGGTCGTGCCCGAGGTGTACATGATGGTGCTGAGCTCGTCGCCGTCGCGCACCGGCTCGCCAGGCATCGGCGCCGTGTCGCGCACGATTGCGTCCCAGGCCGGATAGTCGTTCTTCGGAGCCAGCGGCAGACTGATGCAGGGCATGCCTTCCGGAACGCCGGGCTTCATCGCTTCCCAGCCATCGAGCTTGCCGACGAACAGCAGCCGCGACTCGCTGTGCACGAGGATCTGGCGGACGGTCTCGGCGGTCAGCGTCGGGTACAGCGGCACCGACACATGACCCGCCATCCAGATCGCGAAGTCGCAGATCAGCCAGTGCGCGCAGTTCTTGGACAGCAGCGCAATGCGCGAGCCCGGCTCGTAGCCCAGGCTGAGCAGATGCGCGGCCATGCGGCGGCTCTGATCCATCACCTGGCGCCACGTGTACTCGCGCACCGTCCCGTCGCCCTGCGGCTGTGTCATGACCACCCGGTCGGGCTCGGTCTTCTCCCAGCGATACAGGAGCTGCAATGCCAGGGCTTCGGGCGCGACGACGCTGCTGCGGCTGTCCATCAGTTGTCTCCTCGGGGCGGCAGTCTTGCTTGACTGCACGGATCTCATCTTGTGCCGGCAGTCTGCCACAGCGGCCAGCGCGCGGCCGTCACGCAAACTCAGTGACTGCCGCCGTCACCGGGCGGATTGCCGACAGCCGGAGAAGTGAACCAGACCGGAATCAGCAGGAAAAGATAGAGGATCGCCGACAGATAGAACACGTCGGTGACGGCCATCGTGTAGGCCTGCTGGTCGATCAGATGGTTCACCACGCCGAAGGCCTGTTCACGTCCGAATCCGGTGGACTGCAGGGTGTTCAGGGACTGCCCCAGGGCACCGTGCACACCGGCCGCCTGCTCGGTCAGGTGTGCGTGATGCATCACGGCCCGCCGCTCCCACAGTGTGGTGAAGGCGGAGGTTCCCATCGCGCCGGCCGTGAAGCGCACGAAGGTGCTGAGCCCGCCCGCCGCAGGCAGCCGTCCCATCGGCAGGCGCGCATAGATGATCGCCTGCAGCGGAATGAAGTAGAACGCGGTTGCGACCCCCTGCAGCACCGTGGGCAGCAGGATGGTCGTCACGTCGGCATCGGAGTTGAAATCCGAGCGCAGCCACAGCACCAGCGCGTAACCGAGGAAGGCCACGGTGGTCAGCATGCGTGGATCGATCCGCCCGATCTGCCTCCCGACCCACGGCGACAGCATGATCGCGAACACGCCGACCGGCGCCAGCGCGACCCCGGCCCAGATCGCGGTGTAACCCATGTGCTGCTGCAGCCACAGGGGCAGCAGGACCACGTTGCCGAAGAACAGGCCGTACGAGACCGAGAAGCACAGCGTTCCGAGCAGGAAGTTGCGCTGGCCGAACAGCCGCAGGTCGACGATCGGATGCTTCTCGGTCAGCTCCCACGCCAGAAACACCATGAAGCCCGCAGCCGCGACCACGGCCAGCGTGACGATGTCGGAAGACTCGAACCAGTCGAGTTCCTTTCCGAGGTCGATCATCAGCTGCAGGGCGCCGATCCAAAGCACCAGCAGCGCCAGCCCGATATAGTCGAGCGGCGGTCGTGCTGTGGCCGAATCCCGTCGCCGATAGACAGACCACGTCATCGCCGCCGACAACAGTCCGACCGGGATGTTGATGTAGAAGATCCACGGCCAGGAGATGTTGTCGGTGATCC
>DAONCJ010000589.1:0-2992 GCA_035401985.1 Burkholderiaceae bacterium
CGGGTCGGCGCAGCCACCCGCCCCCACCCTCGGCACGCTGCTCTCGCCGCGAGCCGGGGACAGCTTTCTGCTGTGCTCGGACGGTCTGTGGGCCCACGTCGCGCCCCTTGAACTGGCCGATATCGTCGCGAGTCTGCCGCCGCGCGCAGCGGCGGCGCGGCTGATCGAGCTGGCCCGCGCGCGGGCTGGCGGCCGGGGCGACAACTGCTCGCTGGTGCTGCTCAAACTCAGCGCTTAGGCGCATCGGGCATCGTCGGCTTGACCACAGGGTCGGCCGCAGCCGGGGCTGCAGCGGGGCCCGCGCTCGCGGCCGCACCTCGGGCCGCTGCCGCCGCGGCACGCTGACGGTCCTGCAGCTCGCGATCCCGGGCCCGCTGTTCCCGCTCCTTCTGGCGCTGTGCGTACCGCGCCGCGTTTTCCGCATCGGCCGCCTCGCGGGCCTGCGCATCGCGCAGCCGCTGCTGGCGTTCCGCCTCTCGGGCCCTGGTCCGTTCCCGCTCCTCGGGCTCGCGCAGCCGGGCGGCCTGCATTCGCTCGATCGACTCACGCTCGCGTTCGGCGCGCGCTTCGTTGTCTTCGCGGTTGCGGGTTTCGCGGATGATCTCCTGCGCGTGGCGCTCGAGCGCGCGCAGGCGGTCGGCCGCCACCCGGTGCAGGCGCTCGGTCTCATCGACACAGCGGTTGACCAGGAAGCGACGCGCACACGCCGCCAGCTTGACCCGGCGATCGCTTTCGTTGGCCGCGCGGACGCGCCGGATGTCCTCGAGCGCCTGCCCGGCCTGGACGGCATCCTGGATCGCAGTGGCTTCGGGCAGCCCATCGCTGTCGCTGGCTGCCCGCAAGCCTGCGCAAGGCAGCACCAGCAGTGCGAAGAGCCATCCTGCCAGCCAATGCGGGACGTGCCGCCCGGCAACCGAATAATCCGATGAAGACATGCCGCCAGTTTACGTCACCGCCTCTGGGCGGCCGCCGATCAGGTCAGCGCCTGAGCCGCGCCGCGCCGCGGCGATTCGAGGTATTCACGCGACTGCATCTCGACGATCCTGCTGACCGTTCGGTGGAATTCGCCCGCCATCGCACCCGCCGTGTACAGCTCCTCGGGCGGACACTCGGCAGACATCAGCAGCTTCACCCGCTGGTCGTACAACACGTCGATCAGCCAGACGAAGCGACGCGCCTCCGACGCCATGGCGGCACTCATCCGCGGAATGTCGGACAGCACCACGGTATGGAACTGCTGGGAAAGTTCGAGGTAGTCGTTCTGCGACCTGGGACCGCCGCACAAGGTCCGGAAGTCGAACCACACCACCCCGCCGGCACGACGCAGCGCCCGCAGCTCGCGGTTCTCGATCATCAGGCGCGGATCTTCATCCCGGGTCTCGGCCACCGCCGCGAACGCCGCGCGCAGCTGCGCATCGGCCTGCGCACCGAGCGGGCAGTGGTAAGCCTCGACCTGCTCCATCGAGCGACGCCGGTAATCGACGCCGACATCCACCGAGAGCACATCGAGCTGCGACTGCAGCAGGTCGATCGCCGGCAGGATGCGGTCCCGATGCAGCCCGTCCGGGTACAGCGCCGCCGGAGCGTAGTTCGAGGTGATGACGAACGTGACTCCGTGAGCGAACAGTCCCCGCATCAGCCGCTCGAGGATCATCGCATCGGCGATGTCCGAGACATGGAACTCGTCGAAGCAGACCAGCCGGTAGCGGCGCGCGATGCGTCGGGCCACTTCGTCCAGCGGGTTGGCCGAGCCCTTGAGTTCATCGAGCTCGCGATGCACACCGCGCATGAACTCATGAAAGTGCACCCGGGTCTTGCGCACCACCGGAACCACCGCATAGAAGCAGTCCATCAGGAAGCTTTTTCCGCGCCCCACGCCGCCGTACAGCCAGACACCGCGCGGGACATCCGGCCTGCGGACGAGTTTCTTGAAGGCGTTGGAGCGCTGCGCCTTGAACGCGACCAGCTCCTCGTGCATGCGCTGCAGACGCTCGATCGCCGCGGTCTGCGCCGCGTCGGTCGTGTATCCACGTTCCTTCAGTGCGGCCTGATAGGCCTCGCGAACATCCAATCGAGGCCCCGCGCTCACATGTTCAGCGCACGGCGATCGGTCGCCAGCGCCGCTTCGCGCATCACTTCCGACATCGACGGATGCGGGTGGCAGACTCGGGCGATGTCCTCGGCGGATGCCTTGAACTCCATCGCAACCACCGCTTCGGCAATCAGGTCCGAGGCCGATGCCGCAATGATGTGCACGCCCAGGATCTCGTCGGTCTGCTCGTCGGCGAGCACCTTGACGAAGCCCTCGGCCGCCTGCATGCCGAGCGCCCGGCCGTTGGCCGCGAACGGGAACTGGCCCGTTTTGTACGCCCGCCCCTCGGCCTTGAGCTGCTGCTCGGTCCGGCCGACCCAGGCGATCTCGGGCGATGTGTAGATGACCCACGGGATGCAGTTGTAGTCGATGTGCGGCTGCTGACCGGCGATCAGTTCGGCCACCATCACGCCTTCGTCCTCGCCCTTGTGCGCGAGCATCGGTCCGCGCACGACATCGCCGATGGCGAACACGCCGGGCTGCGCGGTGCGGCAGTGGTCGTCGACCTCGATGAAGCCGCGTTCGTTGGGCGCCAGACCGATCGATTCCAGGCCCAGATTGTCGGTGTTGGGCACGCGGCCCACCGACACGATCAGCTTGTCGACCACCAGGGTCTGCTGCTCCCCCTTGACATCGACGTAGGGCACGCTGATTCCCTTGGCGCTGCGGGCCACTTCCCCGATCTTGACCCCGAGCTGGATGTCCAGACCCTGCCTGGTGAAGATCTTCCAGCACTCCTTGGCGACCGCTTCGTCGCAGGCTGCAAGGAAACCCGGCATGGCCTCGAGCACGGTCACCTTCGAGCCGAGCCGGCGCCACACCGAGCCCAGTTCCAGGCCGATCACCCCCGCTCCGATCACGCCCAGCATCAGGCCTTCACCCCCGCGCCACGGGCCTTTT
>DAONCJ010000590.1:0-2987 GCA_035401985.1 Burkholderiaceae bacterium
GGATCCGTCGATGTGGATGAAGCAGTCGTCGCCGCGCTGGGCGACGCTGATCGGCACCGCCGTGCCATCGATCTGCAGGCTGCCATGGCCCTGGGCGTCCACACTGAGGCTGACCGGCAGGCGCTCGTCGCCCAGGTGCAGCACATAGCCGCCCGCTGCGCGTCCCAGCCAGACCTCGTGAGGCGTTGTGTCGAGTTCGAAGGCATGCTGCATCAGTTTCTCCAGCCGCCCATCGCGGCATGCAGGGAGGGGACGGCATCGGCGGCGTCGCGCATGGGCCGCGTCTGCAGCGCCGCAGCGGCCAGCAGGCGGCGCAAGGTGGCCGGCGGCGGGGGAGCTTCGGCGGCCACCTCGGGGTGCGCATCAAGAAAGCCGGTGTGCACATCCCCGGCGACGAACACCGGATGACGGCTGAGGCGGCGCAGGAAGTCGATGTTGGTCCGACAGCCCAGCAGCACGAATTGCGACAGCGCGGCGTCGGCGCGGGCGAGCGCCTCGCGCCGGTCACGTCCGCTGACGATCAGCTTGGCCAGCATCGGATCGAAGGCGGCCGTCACGTCCTGGCCGCAGCTCAGACCCATGTCGACGCGAACACCTTCGCCGGAGGGCGGTCGCAGGCTGAGCACCGGCCCGGTCGTGGGCGTGTAGCCGCGGGCCGGGTCTTCGGCGTAGATGCGGTACTCGATCGCATGTCCGGTCACCCGGACATCCGTCTGGGCGTAGCCGAGCGGCTCGCCGGCGGCGATGCGCAATTGTTCCCTGACCAGGTCGATGCCGGTCACCTGTTCGGTCACCGGATGCTCGACCTGCAGGCGGGTGTTCATCTCGAGAAAATAGAACTCGCCCTGACCGTAGATGAACTCGACCGTGCCTGCGTTTCGGTAACCGGCGCTGCGCGCGATGCCCGCCGCAACCTCGCAGATGCGATGCCGGGTGGCATCGTCCAGCGCCGGCGAAGGCGACTCCTCGACGATCTTCTGGAAGCGCCGCTGCACCGAGCATTCGCGCTCGAACAGGTGGACCACATGGCCGGTGTCGTCGCCCAGCACCTGCACTTCGATGTGGCGCGGGCTTTCGATGTAGCGCTCGACGTACAGGCGGCCGTCGCCGAAGTAGCGCTGCGCTTCGCTGCGGGCACGCTCGATTTCGCCGGCCAGCGGGCCGGCTTCGCGGACGATGCGCATGCCCTTGCCGCCGCCCCCGGCAGCGGGCTTGATCAGCAGCGGAAATCCGACCGCCAGGGCGCGATGCTCGAAGGACGACGGATCGTCATCCTCGATGGCGGAGGGCGCCACCGGGAAGCCGGCCTTGGCGACGAAGGCCCGGGCCCGCACCTTGTCGCCCATCAGGTCGATCGCGTCGGGCGTCGGACCGATGAAGCGCAGTCCGGCAGCCACGACCTTGCGGGCGAAGGCGGCGTTTTCCGACAGGAAGCCGTAGCCGGGATGTATCGCGCCTGCGCCCGACGAGCGGGCCGCGTCGATGATCGCATCGCCATCCAGATAGGCGGCCACCGGCGTGCTGCCACGCAGTTCGATGGCCTGATCCGCATGGGCGACGGCCGGCGAGAGGCGGTCCAGCGCGTGATGGACCACCACCGCGCGCAGGCCCAGGGCCTGCACGGTGCGCAGGATGCGCAGTGCGATTTCGCCCCGATTGGCGATCAGCACGGTGTTGAACGGCCAGGATGTCATGTCACGATCTCATGCGTTGATTGGGCACTGCACGGGTCAGCCGGTCGACCAGCCGCTCGAGTCGGTCGATCTGGGCGCGCAGCGCATGGTGTGTGGCGTCTTCGGGTAGTGGCGCCTGCGGGTCGGCGCTTGTCTGCTTCGGCGCGGCCACGCCCTGCCACAGCATGGCGGTCAGTTCATCGGCATGCCGCTCGATGTCCAGCGTGCCCCGGCCGCTGACGTAGCGCCAGGTCATGTGTTCAAGGCCGCCAAACAGCAGGTCGCGCACCAGCCGGGTCGAGACGTCCGCGCGTATGCTGCCTTCGTCGATCCCCTGCTGGACGACGTCCACCAGCAGCGAGGTGTAGCGCTGGTTCATCGTGTGCAGGCGGGTGCCGTGATAATCGTCGCGCGCCCGCACCTCGCGGAACATCAGCTGCGAAAGCAGCGGCTGATCGCGGATGGTGCGCAGGTGCCGCCACGCCACGTGGCGAAGCTTGTCGCGGGTGCCGGCAATCCCCAGCAGTCCGCGCGAACAGTCGGCGAACAGGCCTTCGTACCAGGCCTCGAGCACCTGCAGCAGCAGTTCGCGCTTGCTCTCGAAGTACTTGTAGATCGTGCCCTCGACGATGTGCACGCGGGCGGCGATATCGGACATGGAGGCGTCGCTGTAGCCGCGCTCGGAGAACACCGATCGCGCCGCCTCGAGAATGCGCTGGATACGCTGCTCGCGCGGCAGGCGAACCGCGGTTCGGCGCGGGCTTACCGCCATGCCCTGGCCTGGGCATTGCCGGCCGGCGACGCGGCGGCGCGGGTGGACCGTGCGGAGCGGGGAAACGGTGCGCGAGAGGGGAGGTGAATGGGACTCATCAAGAGACGCCGTATTGCTGCAGTGCACTGCGTCGTCGACCATGAATCCTCGGTTTTGCCTATGAGCATGACCCGTTGTGATGTTCCGGATGCCGCACTAAGATCGGTGAGTCGCACTTATTTGACGCTCGCAGAAACACACTGTCAAGACAGGGAAAACACATGCCGGCCACTGACACTGCGGACACCGCCCGAATCTTCTCCGGACTGAGTGTCGAGGAGCAGTCGATCCTCGACGCGGCCGATGCCTTCGCGCGCAAGGAGCTGCATCCGCTGGCCAGCCGGATGGACGACGAGGAATGGTGGCCGCCGCAAGCCTTTCCGCTGATCGGCACCAACGGATTCCTCGGGGTGACGGCACCAGCGCGACTGGGCGGCGCCGGGATGGATCTGTTCGCCAGCGGCCTGGTGCTGCAGGCCTTCGCCCGCTGGAATCACGCGCTG
>DAONCJ010000591.1:0-2986 GCA_035401985.1 Burkholderiaceae bacterium
CCGATACGGACCGAGGGGCGCGTGGACGATCGGACGATCGGTCGTTCAGGCGGCCTGGGCCAGCGACGCCGAGCCGCGTGGCGGCGCGCCGAGAGCGTCGGAAAGCTGCTGGGCGAGCTGGCGTACCGAGGCGATGAGTTCGGTGCGGCGCCGTGCGGTGAGCCCGGCCTTGATCACGCTGACGGCAACCGCCGCCACCGCCTCGGCACGGCGCGGGCCATACACGGCGGCGCCGAAGCACTGCATGCCCTCGGCGGTTTCCTCGTCGTCCGTGGCGTAACCCTGCTTTCGGGCGGCGGCGAGCTGGCGCAGCAGGGCGGTGGGCGAGGACACGCTGTGCCGGGTCGGCCGCACGAAGGGCTGGGCCGACAGCAGACCGCGCACCGCCTGGTCCGGCAGCGAGGCCATCATCGCCTTGCCCGAGGACGTGAAGGCCGCCGGAAAGCGCCCGCCCACCCGGAAGTTCACAGCGAGCGCGCGCGATCCGGGGCGGCAGGCCAGGTACATGACCTCCGGGCCTTCGAGCACCGCGAGCATCACCGTTTCGGTGGCGAGCGCTGCAATGCGCCGCGCACTGGCGTCGAATGCCCGCAGGATGTCGCTCTGCGCGACATAGGCGTCGGCCCATTGCAGTGGTCGGGCGCCGAGCGAGAACTCGCCGTCGTCATTGCGCCGCGCCAGGCCGTGGCGGACCAGGGTGGCGAGCAGGCCGTGAACACTGCTCTTGGGCAGCGCGAGGCGGCGCGCCAGCTCGGCCAGTCCGAGTGGCTCATGCGAAGCGGCCAGCGCGTCGATCAGGCGAACGGCGCGGTCGACCGCGGGCACGCGGGGGGAGTCGTCGGCGATCGGATGTCCGGGCATGGTGGCTCGAGTGGGCGAAGTGGCGGGCTGGAATCCGCGGGGCGCGTGGCAGGGGCGTTCGATTGACAGCGCGCGCGATTCGGTTCGACAATCGTCGCATGTTCTGAATGATCGTTCAATAGGCTGAACGACACTCGATCTCTGATCACAGCTTCGCCGGGCCCCGCGGGCGCGGCGGATTCAATCCCGAAGGAGTCATTATGGGCAGCTCAGACAGCCGCTTGACGGCGCAACTCGGCACCGATGTCGGCCACTGGATCGGCGGAGCCGAGGCTCCGGGGACCGCCCAGGATCGCTACGCCGATGTATTCAACCCGGCCACCGGCGCCATCGCGCGGCGCGTGGCTCTTGCCACGCCCGCTCAGGTCGATGTGGCGGTGAAAGCCGCTGCGGCCGCGTTCCCCGGCTGGGCCGCCACGCCCGCGCTGCGTCGGGCTCGCGTGCTGTTCAAGTTCAAGGAACTGGCCGAGCGCCACAGCGGTGAACTGGCCGCGATGATCACCTCCGAGCACGGCAAGGTATTCAGCGACGCCGAAGGCGAACTGACGCGGGGCCTCGAGGTCGTCGAGTTCGCCTGCGGCATTCCGCAGTTGCTCAAGGGCGAATACAGCGAGCAGGTCGGCACCGGCATCGACATGTACTCGGTGCGCCAGTCGCTGGGCGTGTGTGTGGGCATCACGCCTTTCAACTTCCCGGTGATGGTGCCGATGTGGATGTTCCCGATGGCCATCGCCTGCGGGAACACCTTCATTCTCAAACCATCCGAGCGCGATCCGTCCGCCGCACTGATGATCGCCCGACTGCTGAAGGAAGCCGGCCTGCCGGATGGCGTTTTCAACGTGGTGCAGGGCGACAAGGTGGCTGTCGATGCACTGCTGGCGCATCCGCAGGTGGATGCCATCAGCTTCGTCGGCTCCACGCCGATCGCGCGCTACATCCACGACACGGCGGCCGCCAACGGCAAGCGCGTGCAGGCACTGGGCGGGGCCAAGAACCACATGGTCGTGATGCCCGATGCGGACCTCGATCAGGCGGTCGATGCCGTGATCGGGGCGGCCTACGGTTCGGCCGGCGAGCGCTGCATGGCGGTGTCTGTCACCGTCGCGGTCGGCGACATTGCCGATCGCCTGGTGGCGCGGCTGAAGGAACGCGTGCCTGCCATCCGCGTGGCCAACGGCATGGATCCCACGGCCGAGATGGGACCGCTGGTGACGCGCGCTCACTACGAGAAGGTCAAGGGCTATGTCGACACCGGAGTGGCCGAGGGCGCGCGGCTGGTCGTCGACGGACGCGGCGTGAAGGTCGCCGGACATGAGCAGGGCTTCTTCCTGGGCGGCTGCCTGTTCGACGACGTCAAGCCCGGCATGCGCATCTACCGCGAAGAAATCTTCGGGCCGGTCCTGTGCATCGTGCGCGCCGGCAGCTTCGAGGAGGCGCTGCAGATGATCAACGCGCACGAGTTCGGCAACGGCACCGCCATCTTCACCCGCGACGGCGACGCGGCACGCGAGTTCGCCAACCGGGTTCAGATCGGCATGGTCGGCATCAACGTGCCGATTCCGGTGCCGATGGCGTTCCACTCGTTCGGCGGCTGGAAGGCCTCGCTTTTTGGCGATCACCACATGCACGGGCCAGAGGGCGTGCGCTTCTACACGCGCTACAAGGCGGTCACCCAGCGCTGGCCCACTGGCATCCGCGCCGGAGCCGACTTCTCCATTCCGACTCTGAAGTGAGGCGAGCATGACACTGCAGCTGAAGGCAATGACGCTCCTGCGGAGCCAGGGATACATCGACGGCCGCTGGAGTGCGGCAGACGCGGGTGGCGTCTTCAAGGTGACCAATCCGGCGACGGGTGCGACTGTCTGCGAAGTCGCGGACATGGGTGCGGCCGAGACGCGTCGGGCCATCGAGGCGGCCGAGCGGGCGCTGCCCGCCTGGCGTGCGCGCACCGCGAAAGACCGCTCGGCGGTGCTGCGCCGATGGTTCGATCTGGTGATGGCCAACGCCGACGATCTCGCGCTGCTGATGACCACCGAGCAGGGCAAGCCGCTGGGCGAGGCCCGTGGCGAAGTGGTCTACGGTGCGTCGTTCATCGAGTGGTTCGCCGAGGAAGGCAAGCGGGTGG
>DAONCJ010000592.1:0-2984 GCA_035401985.1 Burkholderiaceae bacterium
TTAATCCATGGATCGTCGTTCCATCATCAAGAATGCGGGCCTCGCCGGCATTCTTGCGGCAGGTGCCGCGCCCGCGCTCGTGCATGCCCAGACCGCACTGCGCTGGCGCCTGACCTCCAGCTTCCCGAAATCACTCGACACCCTGTTCGGCGTCTCCGACGTGTTTGCGGCCAAGGTCAAGGAACTGACCGGCGGCAAGTTCGAGATCACGACCCACGGTCCTGGCGAACTGGTGCCGGCATTCGGCACCATCGACGCGGTCCAGGCCGGCACAGTGGAAATGGCCAGCACGGCGCCCTACTACTACTTCGGCAAGGACCCGACGTTTGCGATCGGTTGCGCGATCCCCTTCGGCCTCAACAGCCGCCAGATGTCGGCCTGGATGTACCAGGGCAACGGACTGAAGCTCACGCGCGAGTTCTACGCCCAGTACAACATCATCAACTTCCCGATGGGCAATACCGGCGCCCAGATGGGTGGCTGGTTCCGCAAGCCGATCAAGTCGCTGGCCGACGTCAAGGGCCTGAAGTTCCGTACCGGTGGCTTCAGCGGCAAGGTCTGGGAGCGCATCGGCGGTATCGCGGCCAACATCCCTGGCGGCGAGATCTACCAATCGCTGGAAAAAGGCACGATCGATGCAGCCGAGTGGGTCGGCCCGTATGACGATCTGAAGCTGGGCTTCTACAAGGTTGCACAGAACTATGCGTACCCGGGTTACTGGGAAGGCGGCCCGCAGCTCGACCTGCACGTCAACACCAAGGCCTACGAAGGTCTGTCGTCCGAGTACAAGGCGGTCATCCAGGCGGCCTCCACGTTCGCGCACGTCAACATGCAGGCACAGTACGACGCATGGAACCCTGGCGCGCTGAAGGAACTGGTCAGCAAGGGTGCCAAGCTGTTCCCGTTCCCGGCGCCGGTGATGAATGCGGCTTTCAAGGAAGCCATGGCCCTGTACGCCGAGCTGAACAACTCCAACCCGGCCTGGAAGAAGATCTACACCGACTACGCCGCGTTCCGGCGCGATCAGAACCTGTGGTTCCGATTCACGGAATCGACGTTCGACAACTTCATGCAGCGCCAGAAGCTGTAAGAAGCAATCGCCTGACGGGTACGGATCGGGCATCTCTCCCGATCCCCCGCCCCCGGCAAGATGCCCCGCAGTGCGGGGCATTTTTTTTGGGCCTTTTGGGGGGTGCTACTTGCCGGTACCGTCTTGTACCGGCCGCCGCCTTCCGTGCACGGGACAGGCCGGCACGGGCGTGCGATCAGCCGCATGCGCCGCCACTCGGGCACCAACCGCCCACCCTGCGCGGAGCGCGGCGTGCCGCTGCGCGCCTCGCTACTTCTTGCCGTCGGAATCCTGCTTCACTGCGTCGAGCAAGGCCTTCATCGGGTCCTCGGCGCCGGCATCGGCACCCTCCTTGGGTGCGTCAGATGCTCCGGCCTCCTCTGGCGCACTGGCACCCGCCTCCGGTGCCGGCATGCCGAAGTTCGGCAATGGCGCCAGCGGTCCCGGTGCCGGCAGTCGGAACTGCTCGAGCGCCTTGTCCGCATCGATCTGCGGCCCCTTGTCGATATTGCCCACCACCAGCTTGGGGAAGGAAATCACGCATGCCAGCACGATGACCTGCAGGAACAGGAAGGCGATCGACCCCATGTAGATCTGGCCGGTCTTGACGGCCGGAATGGTCTCGCCGGTGATGCGGTCCTGGTATTCGGTCTTGGCCGCCACGCTGCGCAGGTAGAACAAGGCGAAACCGAATGGCGGCGTCAGGAACGAGGTCTGCAGATTGACCGCCAGGATGATGCCGAACCAGATCATGACCGCGTCGATCGGCACGCCCGGCATCATGGTGGGCAGGATCTTGGCTGCCACCGGCACCAGGATGGGGATCACGATGAAGGCTATCTCGAAGAAATCGATGAAGCAGCCCAGCACGAACACCAGCAGGTTCACGACGATCAGGAAGCCCAGCGCACCGCCCGGCATGCCGGTGAACAGGTGCTCGACCCAGATGTGACCATCGGCCGCGTTGAAGGTGAAGCTGAACACCGTCGAGCCGACCAGAATGAACATCACGAAGGTCGCGAGCTTGGCCGTTCCGTCCAGCGCCTGCTTGAGGAGCTTGAAGTTGAGCCTGCGCCGCGAAACCGCCATGATCAGCGCGCCCATGGCGCCCATCGCGCCGCCTTCCGTCGGGGTCGCAACACCGAGAAAGATCGTACCGAGCACCAGGAACATCAGCACCAGCGGCGGGATCATGACGAAGGTGACCTGCTCGGCCAGGCGCGACAGCAGGCCCATGCGGGTCACCCGATTGAAGATCGCCAGCACCAGGGCCAGCAGCGAAGACACCGTCAGCGACAGGATGACGACCTCATCGGTATCCGCGGGCATGGTGCGCTCGAGCCAGGGGCCCATCACCTGGTTGTGGATGGTCGACCAGTACCAGCCCGCGAGTCCGCAGGCCAGGAACAGCACGACCAACGACACATGCCCGCTGGCACCGTTGTTCTCGCGGTAGATGCGCGCCTCGACCGGCAAGGCGGGAACCCATTTCGGCTTGACGACGGCCACCACCAGTACATAGGTGATGTAAAGGCCGACCAGCAGCAGCGCCGGCAATACCGCACCGGCATACATGTCGCCGACCGAGCGGCCCATCTGGTCGGCCAGCACGATCAGCACCAGCGAGGGCGGGATCGCCTGCGCCAGCGTTCCCGATGCGGTGATCACGCCGGTGGCCACGGTGCGGTTGTAGCCGTAACGCAGCATGATGGGCAGCGAGATCAGGCCCATCGAGATCACGGCGGCGGCCACGACACCCGTGGTTGCCGCCAGCAAGGCGCCCACCAGAATCACGGCAATGGCCAGACCGCCCCGCACCGGCCCGAACACCTGGCCAACAGTCTCAAGAAGATCCTCGGCCATCCGCGATCGCTCGAGGATGATGCCCATGAAGGTGAAGAACGGAATCGCCAGC
>DAONCJ010000593.1:0-2983 GCA_035401985.1 Burkholderiaceae bacterium
GCCCGCCCGCCCGCCCGTCACCTTCGTCGAGTCGAACTGGCAGGTCGGAATCGAGGCATGGCGCGGCACGGCGGCACGGCGGCTCGTCCTGCGCTGGCCGGTCGATCCGCGCGAGCCCTCCACTGCGCCAGGTCCGACCGGGCCGCAGGGCGCCGAGGGCGGCAGTCCCGCCAATGCCAATGTCACTGGCAGCGCCCCCGCCAGGCCACTCGCGCGCCAGGTCGAGCTGCGGCTGGTGGTCGACGAGGGCCCTGGCGAATCCGAGCCCCGCTGAAGTCTCGACGCTGCCGACTCGCCGCCCCCCATGCGCACCGCCCTCCGGTACCTCCCGGCCCCCGCCAAGCTGAATCTGTTTCTGCATGTCACCGGCCGCCGTGCGGATGGCTACCACCTGCTGGAGACGGTGTTCCAGCTGATCGACCTCTCGGACAGCGTCCATCTGGAACGGCTCGACGACCCCCGGATCGAACGGGAGGGCGCCTTGCCGGGCGTCGCACCCGAAGACGACCTGACCGTGAAGGCGGCCCGTCGACTGGCCGCAGCCAGCGGCTGCCGGCTGGGCGTACGGATCGCCCTCGATAAACGCATCCCGATGGGAGCGGGGCTGGGCGGGGGCAGCTCCGATGCAGCGACGGTGCTGCTGGGCCTGAACCGCCTCTGGGGCCTGCACTGGTCCGCCGATCAGCTCGCCGAACTGGCGCTCGGACTGGGCGCCGACGTGCCGGTGTTCGTGCGCGGCGACAACGCCTACGCCACCGGCATCGGCGAGCAGCTCTTCCCTGTGGCGCTGCCTGCCCGCCTGTTCGTGGTGGTCGCGCCAGGGGTGTCCGTGCCGACCGCCAGCGTGTTCTCCGCGCCCGAATTGACGCGAAACACAAGACCTATTAAAATCGACAGTCTTTCGCGAGATCGGTCGGGTTTTCCTGGCCGGAATGACTTGCAGCCAGTCGTCCTGTCGCGTCACCCTCGGGTGGCCAGTGCGCTCCAAGCGCTTCAGCAGGCGGCTCTCAGTGTCGGCATCGACCCTGAATTGGCCCGGATGACCGGGTCGGGTGCTTGTCTGTTCCTGCCGGTGCAAAACGCCGCGCTTGGCCTCGAGATCGTCAGCAGACTGCCCGTCGGGCAGGGGGCCGGCGAACTCCAGGCAAGGGTGGTTCAGTCCTTGGACCGGCATCCGCTTCGCGACTGGGCTTTTGACGCGGGCTGAGCAGCTTCCCGTTGAAAGCAGAAAAATAACGCGCGGTGGTTCCCGCGCAGGTCGATACCGCAGCGAGCACTCGCGAATGTATCGGTCTGAACGAACCGTTGGGGAGTCGCCAAGTTGGTTAAGGCACCGGATTTTGATTCCGGCATGCGAGGGTTCGAGTCCTTCCTCCCCAGCCAAACCCCTCCGCCCCTTCGATCATCGACGTCAACTACCGGGTCCCAACATGCAGCAGGCAGCGCGCCGCAACGCCGAAGGCTTGTCCCCCGAAGGGCTGATGATCTTCACGGGCAACGCCAATCCCAAGCTGGCTGCGGATGTCGCTTCCCACCTGCGCCTGCCGATGGGCAAGGCCACGGTCGGCCGGTTCTCCGACGGCGAGGTGATGGTCGAGATCCTCGAGAACGTCCGTGGCAAGGACGTCTTCGTGCTGCAGCCCACCTGCGCGCCCACCAATGACCACCTGATGGAGGTCATGGTGATGGTCGACGCGCTCAAGCGCGCGTCCGCCGGTCGAATCACCGCGGCGCTTCCGTATTTCGGCTATGCCCGCCAGGACCGTCGCGTGCGCTCGATGCGCGTGGCGATCAGCGCCAAGGTCGTCGCCAACATGCTGCAGATTGCCGGGGTCGAGCGCGTGCTGACCATGGACCTGCATGCCGACCAGATCCAGGGCTTCTTCGACATCCCGGTGGACAACATCTACGCCGCGCCGCTGCTGCTGGCCGATGTGCACAAGCAGGAGTTCGACAACGTCATGGTGGTGTCGCCCGACGTCGGCGGCGTGGTGCGCGCCCGCGCGCTCGCCAAGCGCCTGGACTGCGACCTGGCCATCATCGACAAGCGGCGCCCGAAGGCCAACGTCGCCGAAGTCATGAACATCATCGGCGACGTGTCGGGACGCACCTGCGTGATCATGGACGACATGGTCGACACCGCCAACACGCTGGTGAAGGCCGCAGGCGCCCTGAAGGAACGCGGCGCCCAGCGCGTGCTCGCCTATTGCACGCATCCCGTGCTGTCGGGTGGCGCGGTCGCGCGCATCGAGACCTCACCGCTGGACGAGCTGGTCGTCACCGACACCATCTCGCTGCCCAAGGACGCCCGCGCGTCCTCCAAGATCCGCGTGCTCAGCTGCGCGCAACTGCTGGCCGAGACGATCCTGCGGATCAATCGCGCCGACTCGGTCTCGTCGCTGTTCGTCGACTGACCGGCCGGCCGCAAGGTCCGCCGCAGTCGCTTCCGATCTGTTTTTTTCGGGTCCGACCCCTTCCGGGTTCGGACATTTGCAACGCCCTGACGTTCTGGTCGCGGACTCAGGGCTTTATGAGGAGAGTGCGATGAAAGTCGTCGCCAGTTCACGTCAATTGCAGGGATCGAGTGCGAGCCGCCGCCTGCGTCGTTCCGCCAAGGTTCCCGGCATCATCTACGGTGGCAACAGCGAGCCCACCAAGATCGAACTCGATCACAACCCGCTGTATCACGCCCTGCGCGTCGAAGCTTTCCACGCGTCGATCCTCGACATGGAACTCGACGGCAAGCCCGAGCGCGTGCTGCTGCGCGATGTGCAATGGCATCCGTACAAGCCGGTCGTCCAGCACATCGACTTCCAGCGTGTGGCCGCCGACCAGAAGATCGTTCTGAAGGTGCCGCTGCACTTCACGAACGCCGAGGCCTCGCCCGCGGTCAAGATGTCGGCTGCGATCCTCAGCCCCGTCATCACCGAGATCTCTGTGTCCTGCCTGCCGGGCGATCTGCCGGGCTTCGTCGAAGTCGACC
>DAONCJ010000594.1:0-2983 GCA_035401985.1 Burkholderiaceae bacterium
GGGCAGCCGCGGCGCGGAGGGGCGGATCACGGTTTCGGACCGGGGCATTGGCATCGACGCTGCGATGCTGCAGAGGATCTTTGAACCGTTCTTCTCGTCCGACCACGGCACCGGTCATGGCCTGGGCCTGGCATTCTGCCGACGTGTGGTCGTGGCGGCAAAGGGTAGCATCCGCGTCAAGTCCGAGCCCGCCAAGGGCGCCGTGTTCACGATCACGCTACCTGTGGAGGCATCTGCAAGCCACAACCCTGACAGGGGGGATCCGGAATGATTTTTCCCATTTACCGTCGCCCGGGCGGCGTCGTTTTCCTGGATGACGATCCGGCCTACCTGGAGATGCTGGCCGAGGTCATGCCGGAGCACTGGCCCATCCGGCTATTCACCCGGCCTGCGGACTGCATTGCTTATCTGCAGCAGGAACCGGCTGAACGGGAAGCCGACACCTGGCGGCAGATGGATATCCTCGACAAATGGCGCAGCGGACAGGGTCTGATACCCCAGATCCTGCGGTATTGGCGGGAGGCGGCAACCTGGCGCTTCGGACTCGCCCAGGTCTGCGTGGTGGACTACTCGATGCCGGCCATGAATGGGCTGCAGGTACTCGAGGAACTGGGCGATTGGCCGGGTGCGCGCGTCTTGCTGACGGGTCGCGCCGACGAGCAGATTGCGGTTCAGGCCTTCAATGCGTCCCTGATCGAGCAGTACGTGCCAAAGCAGGCCAGCGAAATCACCCGACGCCTGGCCCAATCGATTCAACGCCTGCTCGACGATCCTTTGGGCCGGCAGGCACAGGGCTGGCGCGCGACCCTTTCGAGGGAACAGATGGCGATGATCTCGAACCCGCAAATCGGGCGGCAGCTCCAGGCACTGGCTGAAGCGCACCGCTGGATTGAACACGTGGTGATCGGTGATCCGTTCGGCGTTCTGGCGCTGGACGACAGCGGGCAGGCCTTCTGGCTTCAACTCGAGCACGCAAGTCGGTTGGAGGAACTCGTGGAGATGGCGGCATCGGTGGGACTCAGTGGTGCGGAGATTCAGGCCATCCGGGACGGGCAGCACCTGTTCGATGGTGAATTCCACCTCGCCATCGGTTCGGACCGACCCGGACTGCTGCCGGCCATGGCCTTGGGCGAGCGCATGCTGGCCACGGTTTCAAAGGTTCCCGAGACGCTGGGTCCGGGGCCGGAGCGGGCCTATGCCCGCTTTCTGCGCGACCAGGCGTCGCGTGAACTCGATGACGAGACCCCGCTGGTGGGGGCCTTCAGTCAGGCTTGACTGTCGTCGATTGTCCCTCCCCCACGAGAGCGTCTGGCGATCGGCCACTCCCACGGTTTGACCAGAGGCGCTATTTCGGCGGCCACCGCCTCGACATGACCCAACTCCGCCGCGGCCAAGCCGGCATGCAGCGTCAGGCGCACCATGGTCCGGTTGCGACTGGTTGCCGGCGCGCAGAAGACAGAACCGAACACGCCACGCTCTTCCAGGCGGTCACGCAGGACCATGGTGGCCGGCTCCGTACCCGCTTCGAGAGCGATGATCTGCTCGGAACCCTGATGGATCGGATAACCCAGGTTGGACAGTGCTGCCCTTAGGTGCCCTGTGCTGGCTCGCAAGTTTGCGCGGGCCGCATCGCTGCGTTGAATCACGATGAGCGTTGCGGCCAGTCCTGCGATTTCGTGCGGCAGCAGGCACGAACTGAACATGTTGGGGTAGCTGGTGCTCAGCACGTAGTTCCGGATCTCGGCCGGCAGGGTCATGAACCCTGCGCGTCCGGCAAACGCCTTGGCCAGGCTGGCGGTGATGAAGTGCACGCGGTGGCTCAACCCCAACGCCACGCACAGGCCAGCGCCCGCGAGTCCATGCGTTCCGAGCGAATGCGACTCGTCCACCAGAATCATGCAGCCGGCGCGCTCGGCCACTTCCACCATGCTCTCCAGGGGACAAACCGCACCCGTCGTGCTGTAAACCGAATCCACGACGACCACACCCCGCCCATGCCGCGCGACAAGCCTCTCCAGATGCTGCGGATCGTTGTGACGAAACGGATGCGAAGGTGCGCCAGCCCGTCGGGCGCCTTCCCACAGAGACGTGTGCGCGAGCGTATCGAGGTACACCGGGGTCTGGGGATCGGCAATGGCCTGCAGCAGGCCCAGGTTGGCGCTGTAGCCCGACTGGCAGATCAGGCCATCCTCTTTCCCAATCCAGCGGGCCAGTGATTTTTCGAGTGAGCGCGCAGGATGGGAGTCAAGCAGAAAGACGCTGGATTGGATGACGAACTCGCCATCACAGCGCAAGGCGTCGGTCTGGGCTCGGACGATGTCCGGGTGCCCGGTGAGATTGAGGTAGTCGTTGCCATCGAGGCGCACCGCGTCAGAACCGGGTGTGCGTCCGTGCAGCAGCGAGCGCCCTTGCCAGAGCGTGTCCCACCGGCTGGTGAACTCGCGCTGAACCCGCCGCGCCAGGTGATCGCTGATAGGTGCGGCCGAAACCGGTGCGGAAACGGTGACGGCCGGTCGGTCGAGAACTTCCATGACTTGCTCCATGTGGGTGATGCAAGTCATTGAATGCGCGCCAAGACTTTTTCGGGTCTTGACCCCTGTCAGAATTGACAGGGGTCAGGCTCCCCTGTGCGCGCGCTCGCGCATTGCGTCGCGACGAATGCGGTCGAAAGTACGCCCGCTACCCCTGGCGCCAGGGCAGCTTGTGATAACGCCAGCCACCCTTGTGGCCGCGTTGGGCATGCTCATCCGGGTCGCCCTCGAAGCCCTCGAGAATGTTGTAAGCCTCAACGCCCAGTTCAGCCGCGCGCCGCGCGGCGGCCACCGAACGCACACCACTACGGCACAGGAGCACCAGCTTTCGCCCAGCGGCAGCGGCGGACCGGATGCCCTCGTCGAACGCCGGGTTCATCGCCATGCCCGGCCATTGTTTCCAAGCCAATGCCAACGCGCCGGGCACAAATCCGACCCATTCGCGTTCGGCA
>DAONCJ010000595.1:0-2974 GCA_035401985.1 Burkholderiaceae bacterium
GCGTATTACCCTGGCGCCCGTCTTCCGCCGCCCTACCGCACCCGCCAGTACGTCGTCGATGACTGGCGCGGGCACCGGCTGAGCGCGCCGCCGCGCGGCTACCACTGGGTTCAGGTCGGGGCCGATTACGCGCTGGTCGCGGTCGCCACAGGGGTCATCCTGCAGATGCTGCTGGCCAACTGAGGCGGGTCAGATTCGGGCAGCCCCCTCAGGGGCGTTCGGTCGAAAACGCCCGTGGCGGAAGGTTCTGGTCGGCCCGACCCAGGCGTTCGTATTCCGAGATGACCTGTGCGCCCAGCAGCAGCAGCGTGGCGCCCAGTTCCAGGCTCAGCAGGACAGCGATCGAGGTGGTCAGCGACCCATAAACTGTGCTGATCTGCGACAGCGTGGCGAAATACCACAGCAGCACATGGCGCGACACCTCCCACAGCAGGGCGGCGGTCGCTGCGCCCAGCAGCGCATGCTGCACGGACGGGCGGCCGACCGGCATGACCAGGTAGATCGACGTCAGCACGAAGATTTCGCCCGCCAGGCCGAGCAGATACAGCAGAGCACCGGACAGGCGGCCCATCGACCAGCTTCGCCCCAGCACGGTCAGCTGTTCCTCACCCATCGCCTGCAGGCTGCCCGCCATCAGTGTGACCAGCAGCAGTCCCAGCCCCAGGCACAGGATGTAGGCATAAGGAATGATCGCCGAGATGAAGAAGTGCCGTCGGCGTATGGCCACCCGGTGATAGAAGATCACCGACATGGCGTTCTCGAGCACGGTGAACGCCAGCGAACTGAAGAACAGCATGGTGCCCAGCAGCACCCAGCCGATCGTGCCCCGGTTGGCCAGGAATCTGGCCAGCTCCGCGACGATGGCGGATGCCTGACCGGGCACCAGCCATTCGAGGTATCGGCCCACTGTCTGCAGCAGCACGTCCTGTTCGACCACGTGGGATAGCGCGATGATCGTGAGGATCAGCAGGGGCACGATGGAGAGCAGCGCGTAGTAGGCCACCGCGCCGGCAAGCAGCAGGCCCTGATTGGCGCGGAACGCCTTCAGTGTGCGCAGGACGAATGCCCCCGGGTGGCTCAGCAGTTCTGCTGAAGGAGGACCTGTCATGGGATTCGATGCCTGCCGTGGTGTCGGCCGACCCTATCACGGTGGTGACGCTCAGCGTCGCAACACCACCGGGCCATCGATGGCATGCAGGCAGCATGCGTTGGCGCTCTGCCGCTGGTCCTTGCGGTGGTTGATGATGAACAAGGCGCCCAAAAGAAAAAAGGCCGGCAGGCGATAGCCTGCTGACCTTTTTGCAATCTTGGTGCCGGAGATAGGAGTCGAACCTACGACCTTCGCATTACGAATGCGCTGCTCTACCAACTGAGCTACACCGGCAAACCGTCTAGAGCCCGCTATTTTAACACAGGACTGAAGGCTTCCGCCAGCGCGTCATCGACCGTCGGATAACGCAGCCGCACGCGCAGCTCGCGCTTCATCCGCCCATTGGCCAGGCGGCGCGATTCGCGCATGAAGCTGAGCATGGCGCTCGAAACTCTGCCCGCCAGTTCGGCCGCGGCCAGGCGCGGTGGCCGGGGCAGACCGGCCGCGTCGGCCACCCGATCGAAGTAGTCGCCCATCTTCAGGTCCGTGTCATCGACCGCATGGACGACACGTCCCGCTCGTCCGCGCCACAGCGCGGCCACGCAGATCCGCGCCAGATCGTCGGCATGCACGTGGTTGGTGTGCACGTCCTGCTCGGGCAGCAGCGCCGGCAGACCTGCACGCAGCCGGTCCAGCGGCAGCCGATCGTGCGCATAGATGCCCGGAACCCGCAGGATGCAGGTCGCGCCTTGCCCGCGGCGGCCGGCGCTGCGCCACTGCCGCTCGGCGACGACTCGGCGCACGGCGCGATCGCTGGTCGGGGCCACCATACGCGTCTCGTCGAAGGTCGCGCCGGCGCAGTCGCCATAAACCCCGGTGGTGCTGACATAGACCCGGCGAGGCGGCGGCTGCCATTGCGCCAACGGCGTTGGCCGGCGATTGGCTGACGCGTGGCCTCGGGCGAGCGCCGCGATCAGATGGCGGCTGCGCGGATCGTCGGCGCCCTGACCGGGCGGTGGCGCCAGATCGATCATCCGGCTCGCCCACGCGCCGATTCGAGGGGTGCGCCGCAAATCCAGATCGGCGATCAGCGGAACAATGCCGGCTTCACGCAGCGCAGCCGCCTTGCCGGGGGTGCGCACGGTGCCGACCACGCGCAGGCCTCGTGCTGCGAGCGTCCTGCCGATCCGTGTTCCGACGTCGCCGCAGCCGACGATGAGGACCGGGCGGTTGCGAAAGCGCCTGGGGAGCGCGCGATAATATCGGGCTGTTTTCATGGCAGCGCGATTATCGCCGCGATTGCCACGCATCTGCATTCACGACCACCGCGGCCGCGCCGCCATTGCCGCATGACCCACACCATCACGCTCAAACCCAGTGACAAGCAGTTCTCGGTGGACGACGACGAGACCGTCCTCGAGGCGGCATTGCGGCAGGCGGTGGTGCTGCCTTATGGCTGCAAGAACGGCGCCTGCGGTTCCTGCAAGGCGCGGCTGATATCCGGCACGGTGGAGCTCGGCGCGCACAGTGCCCAGGCGCTGCGCCCCGAGGACGTGACGCGCGGATTCACGCTGCTGTGCTGTGCGCAGCCGACCAGCGACCTGGTGATCGAGGCGCGCGTGGTCGCGGCGGCCGGCGACATCCCGGTGCGAAAAATGCCTTGCCGGG
The DNA here is from genome assembly GCA_035401985.1 of Burkholderiaceae bacterium. Lineage (GTDB taxonomy): Bacteria > Pseudomonadota > Gammaproteobacteria > Burkholderiales > Burkholderiaceae_E > Quisquiliibacterium. The sequence goes on from DAONCJ010000595.1 coordinate 2,759, forward strand.
TCGCCTCGATCACCGAGGTCGCCCCCGATGTGCGCGTGATAAGCCTTCAATTGCCGGCCAATGAGCGACTGCAGTACCTGGCCGGCCAGTACATCGAATTCATCCTGCGCGACGGCACGCGCCGCAGCTACTCGATGGCCTGTGCACCGCATCTGGCCGAAAAGCTCGAACTGCATGTGCGCCACATGCCTGGCGGACGATTCACCGACACGGTGT
>DAONCJ010000596.1:0-2967 GCA_035401985.1 Burkholderiaceae bacterium
TTCGACATCGCGGTGCGGCTGCCCGAGGAATTCCGCTCCAGTCCGTCGGCGATCGCGGCGATCCCGATCCGAACCGCCGAAGGTGCGATCGTGCCTTTCTCCAGCGTGGCGAAGATCGAGCTTGACGAGGGCTACACCTTCGTGCGCCGCGAAGCGCTGCAGCGCTACGCGGTGCTGCAGATGGACGTGCAGGGCCGCGACGTGGACAGCTTCGTGCACGACGCGAACGCGGCCATTGCCGCCAAAGTGACGCTGCCGACCGGCTACTGGGTCGAATGGGGCGGTGCCTTCGAGAACCAGCAGCGCGCAATGGAGCGGCTGGGGGTGATCGTGCCGCTGACCATTGGCCTGATCTTCATCCTGCTGTACACCGCGTTCAACTCGGTGCGCCACGCCACGCTGATCATCGCCAACGTGCCCTTCGCGATCATCGGCGGAATCGTCGGGCTGTTCATCACCGGGCAGTACCTGTCGGTGCCTTCGGCCATTGGCTTCATTGCCGTGTTCGGGGTGGCGATGTTGAACGGTATCGTGCTGGTCAGCTTCCTAAACGACCAGCGCAAGCACGGCCTGTCGATACGCGACGCGGTGCGCCAGGGTGCCGCGCTGCGGCTGCGGCCAGTGCTGATGACGGCCTCGGTGGCGATCCTTGGCCTGGTGCCGATGCTGATCTCGACCGGTGTCGGTGCCGAAACGCAACGACCGCTGGCCACGGTGGTGATCGGCGGGCTGATCACCTCGACCCTGCTGACCTTGCTGCTGCTGCCGCTGATCTACGAATGGTCGGAAACCCGGGCCGAGGCGAAGCAGCGCGCCCGCGATGCCGCGGCCGACGTTGAGCAGGCCGAACCTGTGCCCCTTCCACCACAACCGACCCCGGAGACACCATGAAAGAGATCAAGGCCTATGTGCACCGCAGCCGCATTGCCGACGTGATTGCCGCGCTGAAGGAGTCGCCCGCCTGGGGTGGCGAACGAGGTGGCCGGCGCCACAACCTGGCCATCTACATCGTTAAGGGCTCGCTGCTTCCGCTGGACAGCAACGAGCAGCATTACTCGATGGACCTCGGCGACGAGGTCGTCAACGAATACAAGCTGGAGCTGCTCTGCGAGGACAGCGAAGTCGAGCCCCTGAAGGCAGCGCTGGTGGAAGCCGCGCGCACCGGCCAGGCCGTCGCCGGCTGGATCACGGTCATCGACGTGATCAGCGCGACACCCATCCATTGAAATGCCGATTTATCCACAACCCACCCTGAAAGGAAGAACCATGAAGAAGAATCTATTCGCTCCGCTCCTGATCGCGACCGCGCTCGCCCTGCCCGCATTCGCCGCAGAGGACCACACGCCCAAGCACGGCGGTGTCGTTGTCGAAACCAAGGCCGGCGATCTGGAACTGGTCGCCAAGCCCGAACTGATCGTCATTCACGTCAGCGACCACGGCAAGCCGATGAAGCTCAGCAGTGCCAGCGGCAAGGTGACTGTGTTCAACGGCAACGACAAGACTGAGGCGCCGCTTGCGCTGATCGGTGACAAGCTGGAGGCCAAGGGCAGCTTCAAGCTCGGTGCCGGCACAAAGGTGCTGGCTGATTTGACAGTGAACGGCAAGCCGGCAGTCGCGGCGTAAGCCAGTGGCGCTGCCGAGTTTCGAGGCACCGATGCCGTCGCAAGGAGTACAAGACCAGATGCCGCGGCCCGTACGGGCGGGCGCTGAACCTTCGTATCTCTCGGCAGGCGGCGAGGTGGCCCTGTTCGAGCATTGCCATGCCAGCGGCCTGGCCGTCATGCTCAAGGGCCCCACGGGGGTTGGCAAGACACGCTTCGTCGAGCACATGGCCTGGCGGCTCGGGCTGGAACTGATCACGGTGTCGTGCCACGACGATCTGACGGCCAGCGATCTGGTCGGGCGCTTCCTCATCCAGCACGACGGCACCGTGTGGCAGGACGGGCCATTGACCCGCGCTGTGCGCCAGGGCGCCATCTGCTATCTCGACGAAGTGGTCGAGGCCCGGCAGGACACAGTGGTCGTGCTGCACGCACTGACGGACCACCGGCGGGTGCTGCCGATCGACAAGACCGGCGAACTGCTGCAGGCAGCGCCGGGGTTCCAGCTTGTCGTGTCCTACAACCCGGGGTATCAGCGCATGCTCAAGGACCTGAAGCCGAGCACGCGGCAGCGCTTTGTCGCGCTGGATTTCGACTTTCCCCAGCCGCAGCGTGAAGCCGAGATCGTGTCCCGCGAAAGCGGTGCCGATGCAGCGCTGGCTCACACCCTGGTTGAACTCGGTCGCCGACTGCGCGGGCTTCACGACCGCGGCCTGGCCGAGCTGCCGAGCACGCGGCTGCTGATCAATGCGGCCCACCTTGCCAGGCTGGGAACACCGTTGCGCGAGGCGTGCCAGGCGGCGATCGTTGCACCGCTCAGCGACGAGCCGACCCTGCTCGCGGCCATGGGTGATCTCATCGACGCGAGCATCGTCTGAAACGCGGGCGGCCGCAGCCCAGCCGCCATGGCCGAAGCTGAAGACGTCATCACCGATGCGGCGCGGCACGCGACCGTGTGGGCGCGCGCACTGTGGCGGCGCCACCGGCCCGCGCCGGCCGGCCCGCCGCAATTGGCTTTGGCCGATGTCGCCGAACGACTGGACCTGCTGCTGACCGCCGTGTTCGGCCATAGCCTGCCGCTGCGCATGGCCCAGCCCGACCTTCCGCTCAGCCTGCTGCAGCGGTGGATGCGCCCGGGCAGCGGCTGGCCATCGCGCCGCTCCGGCCGGCATCGCCTGCCGCTGCAGCCTCGCCCGCCAGCCCTGCCATGCACCAACGGCGAGGCGATGTGGCTGCCGCCGCAGTTGCCGCTGGACGCCGGGTCGCGGGCCGATGCCGTGCTGCGGTATCGCGTGCTGGCGCTGCGCCTGGCTGTGATGGCACAACGCGGAGCCCCCGGCGCCTGGGTGCGGGCCCGCAATCCTGC
>DAONCJ010000597.1:0-2955 GCA_035401985.1 Burkholderiaceae bacterium
GACGACGGAGAAGGATCGTCTCCCTCGGATGATTCATTCGATCCGGCGGCGGGTTCAGTGTCCGACGGCCCGTCCCGACCCGGCGATGCTGCCGCCGGAACAGGAGCACTCTGTGAGCCCGAGCCACCCGGGACAAGTGTCATCCCCCGCGGCGCAGCATCGGACTTGGCCGGCGCAGAAGCAGCTTTTGGCGAACTGCGGCGGCGCGTGCTGCGGACCGTGCTCAGTTCGACAGGCGCTGGCTCGACCGCCTCGCCTTCCGGAGCCGAGCCCACGTCCGCGGCATCCGCTCCAGCGCCCTCGGTGGGAACCTCGCGCAATTCGGTGCGAGGCGCCTTTGGTTCCACAATCGCCAGCGCCTTTGGTACTTCAAAGGCCATGCCGTGGCCATTCTCGGCCGCGTAGATGGCCGTGACGTTGGCGATCGGCACAGATACATTGCGCGCGACCCGGTTGAAGCGGGCCTCGAACTCGACCATGTCGTTGCCGATCACCAGATGGCTGGTGGCCTCGGCCGAGACGTTTAGGACGATCTCGCCATTGCGCACGAACTCGAAGGGCACCTGCGTGTGCTCGTCGACGACCACCGCGATGTACGGCCGGTACCCGCTGTCGGAGCACCATTCGTAGATCGCGCGGATCAGATAAGGCTTGGTCGAGAGTTCGCTCACGTGGCTTTTCGCGGATCGGTGGTTTGCCGGGTGATGGGCCGCGGCCCGCTCAGCGCCGCATCACTTTCTCGGACGGCGTCAGCGCCTCGATGTACGCCGGGCGGGAAAAGATGCGTTCAGCATAGCGCAGCAGCGGCGCAGTCGTCTTCGGCATCTCGATGCCGTAATGGTCAAGGCGCCAGAGCAGCGGAGCCAGGGCCACGTCGAGCATCGAAAAGTCGTCGCCGAGAATGAACTTGTTCTTGATGAAGATCGGGGTTAGCTGGGTCAGGCGATCGCGGATCTGCTGGCGCGCCTTGTCCATCTGCTTGGAGGCATCCTTGTGATGGTCGCGCCTTTCGAGCTGCTGCACATGGATGAACAGCTCACGCTCGAAGTTGAACAGGAACAGGCGGGCCCGCGCGCGCATCACCGGGTCGGCCGGCATCAGCTGCGGATGCGGGAAGCGCTCGTCGATGTACTCGTTGATGATGTTCGACTCGTACAGGATCAGATCGCGCTCGACCAGGATGGGCACCTGACCGTACGGATTCATGATCGAGATGTCTTCAGGCTTGTTGTAGAGATCGACATCGCGGATCTCGAAGTCCATGCCTTTTTCGAACAGCACGAAGCGGCAGCGCTGGCTGAACGGACAGGTCGTGCCCGAATACAGAACCATCATGGCTAGCGGCTCCCAGGGTGGAGATTGACGTTCTTGAAAAAAAATCAGGGTGAGCCGGGATTCGGCTCACCCCGATCGACTTGTTTGGCCGCGGCTTACTTGATGTCCTTCCAGAATTCCCGGTTGAGCCACCAGGCCAGTACCATGAGAATCGACAGGAACAGCAGGACCCAGACGCCCAGCTGCGTGCGCGCACGGGCCGAGGGGTCGGACATGAAGGTGATGTAGGCAACCAGATCGGCGACCGTCTCGTCGAACTGACTTTGGGAGAGGGTTCCGCCCTCTGCCTTGGCCAGCAGGAACTCGCGCTTTTCGTGGTGGTTCTTGCCTTCGAGCTTCTCAGCCTTTTCCGAACGCTGACCGCTGGCGTCGAATGCAACCGTCACCTTCTGGTAACCGGTGACCGCGGCAGTCTTCTCGTCCTTGACCGGCTTGATCTCTTCGATCGTCACGCCGCGCGTGCCCTGCAGCTCCCAGAAGACGTGGGGCATGCCGACGTTTTCGAACAGGGCGTTGTTCCAGCCGGTGGCGCGCGTGTTGTCGCGGTAATAGGCGCGCAGGTACGTGTAGAGCCAGTCGGCACCGCTGCCCGCGCCCGAGGCGCGCGCGCGGGCGATCACCGAAAGGTCGGGCGGCAGCGCGCCGAACCACTCCTTGGCGTCGGTCGGCGTGAGCGCCACCTTCATCTGCTCGCCCACCTTTTCGGCGCTGAACAGCAGATTCTTGCGGATCTGGTCTTCGGTCAGGCCGATGTCCTGCAGCCGGTTGTAGCGCATCGACGATGCGCCATGGCAGTTCAGGCAGTAATTGACGAACAGCTTGGCGCCGCTTTGCAGCGCGGCCACATCGGTGAGCTTCTCGGCCGGGAAGTGATCGAGCGGAAAGCCGGCCTCGTTGGCCTGGGCCAGAGACAGGCCCAAGGCCAACGGCAGAGCGGCAATGAACTTGCGGAAGGTCTTCATGGTGTCTGGTCTCTGCCTCAGTGCGCCGCGAAGGTGACCCGATCGGGCACCGGCTTGAATTCGCCCATGGCGCTCCACCAGGGCATCAGCATGAAAAAGCCGAAGTACAGGAGAGTGCCGATCATCGACACGATCTGGCCGACTGCCGAGGGGGCCAGCACGCCGAAGTAGCCCAGCACGAGGAAGACGACGACGAACACGCCGTACACCCACTTGTGCCAGCCCGGCCGGTAGCGGATGGATTTCACGGGGCTGTTGTCGATCCAGGGCAGCGCGAAGAAGATCATGACCGAGGCACCCATGGCCACCACGCCCCAGAACTTGGCGTCGATGATGAAGAAGCCGGCGATCATGGCAACGCACAGGGCAGGCACGATCAGCTTGACCGCCGCACTGCGCGCACTGACCAGCACCAGCAGCGCGTACAGGATGAGGAAGGGCGTCATCCAGTACATCAGGAAGGTGTCGGTGATGGCGCGCAGGACCGAGTAGAACGGCGTGAAGTACCAGACCGGCGCGATGTGCGGCGGGGTCTGCAGCGGATTGGCCGGAATGAAGTTGTTGTACTCGAGGAAGTACCCGCCCAGTTCCGGCGAAAAGAACACCACCGCCGAGAACACGATCAGGAACCCGACCACGCCCACTATGTCGTGCACCG
>DAONCJ010000598.1:0-2954 GCA_035401985.1 Burkholderiaceae bacterium
AAACCCGTCGAAGCGGTTTTCCGCACCCATGACGGTGTCGACCTCTTCTATCGGCACTGGCCCGCCCTGCGCGGCGCGGCCCGCGGCGCGGTGCTGCTGTTCCATCGCGGCCACGAGCATTCGGGCCGGATCGCCCATCTGGTCGACGAACTGGGCATGGACGATTTCGCGTTCTTTGCCTGGGATGCCCGAGGCCATGGTCGCTCGCCCGGCGAGCGCGGCTTCAGCCCCAGTTTCGGCACCAGTGTCCGCGATATCCAGACCTTCACGCGGCACATCGAGACAGTTCACGGCCATCGGCCGCAGGACATGGCGGTGGTCGCGCAAAGCGTGGGTGCCGTGCTGGCCACGACCTGGGTTCACGACTATGCGCCCCCCATCCGGGCCATGGCGGTGGCCTCGCCCGCGTTCAAGGTCAAGCTGTACGTGCCCTTCGCACGCGCCGGCCTGGCTCTGATGCAGAAGCTGCGCGGCAACTTCTTCGTGAACAGCTACGTGAAGGCGAAGTTCCTCACCCACGATCCGCAGCGCATCGCGTCCTACGACAGCGACCCGCTGATCGCGCGGGCGATCTCGGTCAACATTCTGCTCGGCCTGTACGAGGCGGCGCAGCGCGTCGTCGGCGACGCCGGCGCGATCACCACCCCGACGCTGATGCTGGTCTCGGGCGCCGACTGGGTCGTGCATCACGCGCCGCAGCACGCCTTCTTCGACGGCCTGGGCTCCGCGGTCAAGGAGCGCGTCGTGCTGGACGGCTTCTATCACGACACGCTCGGTGAACGCGATCGGGCGCCCGCCGTGGCCCGGGTGCGCGAGTTCCTGCTGCGCCAGTTCGATGCGCCGCCGGCGCCGGTGTCCCTGCGCAAGGCTCACCTCGAGGGATTCACCCGACGTGAGGCCGATGCACTGGCACGACCGCTGCCCGCACTGTCACCGCGCGGCCTTTACTGGAGCGCCACACGGGCCGGCCTGCGGCTGGGCGGTGCCTTGTCCGAAGGGGTGGCGCTGGGCCACAGCACCGGTTTCGACTCGGGGAGCACGCTCGATTACGTCTATCGCAACGAGGCACGAGGCGCCGGCCCTGTCGGGCGCCTGATCGACCGCAACTACCTCGACTCGATCGGCTGGCGCGGCATCCGTCAACGCAAGCTGCATGTCGAGGAACTGCTGCGCCTGGCGATTGCCCGTCTGCGCCAGGCCGGCGCACCTGTGCATGTGCTCGACATCGCCGCCGGCCATGGCCGGTATGTTCTCGAAGCCCTGCAACAGGCGCCCGGCAGCACCGCGCAAGCCGCCGAGGGGCTGCCTGATTCGATCCTGCTGCGCGACTACTCCGATCTGAATGTCACCGCCGGCGCGCAGCTGATCCGGGACAAGCGACTGGAATCGATCGCGCAGTTCCGCAAGGGCGACGCCTTCGATCCCGACAGCATCGCCAGCGTCGCGCCGCGACCGACGCTGGGCATCGTGTCGGGCCTGTACGAACTGTTCCCCGACAACGACATGGTGACCCGATCGCTGTCCGGCATGGCCGCGGCGATCCCCGCCGGCGGATACCTGGTCTACACCGGGCAGCCTTGGCATCCGCAGCTCGAACTGATCGCCCGCGCCCTGACCAGCCATCGCGGCGGACAGGCCTGGGTGATGCGCCGTCGCACCCAGCAGGAGATGGACGAACTGGTGGCGTCTGCCGGATTCGAGAAGTGCGAGCAGCGGGTCGACGAGTGGGGCGTCTTCACCGTCAGCCTGGCCCAGCGGCGCGCCGCCTGACCATGGACCGGTCCGCCAGCCGCGACGCCCCTGCGGCCACGATGCTGACAGCCGCGGCGCAGGACCCCCGGCCCTGGCGTCATGCGATCGTCTGGCTGCTGTTCCTGGGACCGTTCTTCTTCGCCACCTACAACGGCGCCAACTGGCTCGCCTCGCAGCGGCCTCACGTGCCGTCGCTGGTCTTCGAATGGGAGCGCGCCCTGCCCTTCGTGCCGTGGACCATCGTGCCCTACTGGACGATCGACGCGTTCTATGCGGTGTCGCTGTTCCTGTGCCGGGATCGCGCAGAGGTCGGCATGCTGGGGCGCCGCCTGCTCACCGCGCAGGTGGTCGCGGTATTGTGCTTCATCGCCTTTCCATTGCGCTTCGCGTTCTCGCAGCCGGCCGCCGACGGCGTGTTCGGCGCGATGTTCATTGCGCTGTCCGCCTTCGACAAGCCATTCAATCAGGCACCGTCACTGCACATCGCGCTGCTGGTCATCCTTTGGGTTCACTATGCGCCGCGCTGTCGTGGCGTGCTGCGGCTGGCGCTTCACGGCTGGTTCGCCCTGATCGGCGTGTCGGTGCTGACCACCTACCAGCATCACTTCATCGACATCCCGAGCGGTGCGGCGCTCGGGATGTTCTGCCTGTGGCTGTGGCCCGCCGATCCGCTTGCGTCGCCGATCGGCTCGGCCCGCCGGCCGGGCGATCCGCGCGGGCTCACGCTGGCCTTGCGCTATGGCCTGGGCGCTGCAGCCTGCCTCGCAGCCGCGCTGGCGCTGGGCGGGGGCGCACTGTGGCTGCTGTGGGGCACGGTCAGCCTCGCACTGGTCAGTGCCGCCTACGCGGCGCTCGGGCCGGTGGTGTTTCAGAAGTCGGCCCAGGGCCGCCTGAGCATGGCCGCGTTCTCGCTGCTGGCGCCCTATCTGCTCGCAGCCCGGCTCAATGTCTGGGCGTGGACGCGCGGCCAGCCGGCGGCGGTCGAGATTGCCGACGGCGTCTGGCTCGGCCGCTATCCGACCCCCGCCATCCTCGCCAGGCTGGCGGTCCGCCGGATCGTCGACGTGTCGGCCGAGATGACCGGCAGCCTGGCCTGGCCCGGCTCGCGCTCGGCGACTGCCTTGCCGATCGAGGCGGTTCCCCTGCTCGATCTGCTGGTCCCCGAGGGTGCGGCGCTGCATCGGGCGGCCGAGGCGATCGAA
>DAONCJ010000599.1:0-2948 GCA_035401985.1 Burkholderiaceae bacterium
GGCTTCGGGGCGGCGTGCCGTCTGCCGCTGCACGAGCCGCCCGGCCGCCAGGTGCGCCCGGGCGAAATGCTCCGGCAGATAGCCGCCGCCCAGCCCCGCCAGCTGCATCGCGACCTTCTGTTCGAGGGTGGCCACCGTCAGCGTGTCCTGGCCCGACACCAGACCCGCCGAGCGCAGCGGGAGCGCGCGTGCGCTGTTGGCGACCACCACTGCGCGGTGCCGCACGAGCACCTCCGGTTCGAGGGGTTCCGGAAGGCCCGCCAAGGGGTGATGCGGCGCGACGCAGTAGACGAACCGGACCGCACCCAGCGGGCGCACGGTGTACAGGCCTGACGCGAAGGCGGCAGCGGGCGTCTCGCTGCTGACGCCGATGGCGAGGTCCGCGCGACCCGACAGCAGGGCATCCCAGCCGCCGTCCAGCACCTCGTAGGAGAAGCGCAGGCGGGTGGGCGCGCCGAGGCGATAGAAGTCCTCGATCAGCGAGCGGACCTGCTCGAAGGCGACAACCCCGTCGACGGCGATGCGCAGCTCGACCTCCCAGCCGCTGGCGACCTCCTTGACCCGGCAGACGATGTCGTCGGCCGAGCGCATCAGCAACCGGCCGCGTTCCAGCAGTTCTTCTCCGGCCGCGGTGAGCCGGGCCCGCTTGCCGCGCCGGTCGAAGAGCAGGACATCGAGCTCCTCCTCGAGGCGGCGCACCGTGTAGGTCAGCGCGGATGGAACCTTGCCGAGCTCGGACGCGGCGGCGGCGAAGCTGCCGCGCCGGGCGATCGCATCGAGCACCGCAATCGAGTCCAGCGAAAGAATCATCATCAAAAAATTTGAACGGAGTGGTCGAATTGTATCTCCGACATGGCGGAGTCCGGCCTATAGACTGGGTTCATCGGATTCACGCGGTGCGCGTTCCGCACCCTTCACGAAAGGTCCACGATGATCGAACTTCGCGTCAGCGCCGACCGTGGCTATGCCGACCACGGCTGGCTCAAGTCGTTCCACAGCTTCTCGTTCGCCGGCTATCAGGATGCGCGCCACATGGGCTTCGGCCCGCTGCGCGTGATCAACGAAGACCGGATCGCGCCCGGCACCGGGTTCGGCACGCATGGCCATCGCGACATGGAGATCATCAGCTACGTGTTCGAGGGCGCACTGGCTCACAAGGACAGCATGGGCAATGGATCGGTGATCCGTCCGGGCGACGTGCAGCGGATGAGTGCCGGGCGTGGGGTCATGCATTCCGAGTTCAATCACGAGCAGGCGGGCGAAACCCATTTCCTGCAGATCTGGATCGAGCCGTCGGAGCTGGGCATCGATCCCGGCTACGAAGAGCGCCACTTCGATGCCGCGAGCAAGCGCGGACGACTGGCCCTGATCGCGTCGCCGGACGGCGCACAGGGCTCGGTGCGGCTGCATCAGGACGCACGGATCTACGCCGGTCTGTTCGACGCAGCGGAGGGGGCCGAACTGGCGGTTGCTGACGGGCGACGCGCCTATCTGCACGTGGGCCGCGGCTCGATCGATGTCAACGGTCAGCGCCTCGCGGCGGGGGACGCCGCGAAACTGATCGGCGAGCCGCGCGTGCGGCTGTCTGGCGGGCAGATGGCCGAAGTGCTGCTGTTCGACCTGCCCGGGCATGATTCCTGAACCCCTGATCCGGAGAGACCTCATGGCCCACCTCGTCGTCGCGTATCACTCAGGCTATGGCCACACGCGAAAGCTCGCCGAGGCCGTCGTCGCCGGGGCGGCATCGGCGCCGGGGGCCCGGGCCACGCTGCTCGAGGTCGAGACCATCGATGACGCCGGCTGGGATCTGCTGGGCGCCGCGGATGCCATCGTGTTCGGGGCGCCGACCTACATGGGCGGGGCATCGGCGCCGTTCAAGGTGTTCGCCGATGCCAGCGCCAAGGCGTGGTTCAGCCAGCTCTGGAAAGACAAGCTGGCCGGTGGCTTCACCTGCTCGCTGCACATGTCGGGCGACAAGTTCTCCACCCTGATGTACTTCGCGACCCTCGCGATGCAGCACGGCATGATCTGGGTCGGCACCGGAACCCACGGAGCGGCCACGCCGGGCGATCCGCAGGCGGTCAATCGGCTGGGCGGGTACCTGGGCGTGATGGGCCAGGCCGACAATGTGCCGCCCGAACAGAGCCCGCCGGCCGGCGACATCGAGTCGGCCCGACTTTACGGTCGGCGTATCGCCGACAAGGCCCGTCTGCTGCGGCGTTGACCGGTCGGCGGGCGTCTGCGGCGGCGCTGACCCGCCCGCTGGTGCTCAGCGGGGGGATGCCCGCAGCAGGTGCTGCGCCAGTTCCTCGAACCCGGCGCCGTGGCTGGCGTTTGTCACCCAGCCCGGCGGCACCGGCAGCCGGGCCAGCAAGGGAACGATGTTGGCCACCCCGACGCTGCGCGGGAACGCCTCGAACATCGAGGCGTCATTCGGCGCATCGCCGACGAACAGCCAGCGGCTGGCCGCCCGGGCGCCGTCGATGCCCCAGACCTCGCTCAGGCAGCGCAGCGCCATGGGCGCCTTGTCGAAGTGGCCGGACCAGGCATTGATGTGGACGCTGCTGGCGCGCGCGTTGTAGCCGGCGGCGTGAAAGCGCGCGACGACCTCGGCCACTTGCGACGCGGGCACTGGATCGACTTCCTCGCACCAGTCGATGGCGACATCGACCTGGCGGTAGGCGTTGTCGCTGGCCGGGGCGAATCCGGGCAACTCGTCGATCAGCCGGCCTGCCAGGGCGAGCACGCCCGCCCGTTCGAGGGCCACTCGCGCGGGCGGCGCGTGCAGGACCTGGCGCAGCCGGCCGCTGGCAGGGTCGCGCACCAGGTAGATTCCGCCGCTTTCGGCGACCACCGCGTCGACCGGCCAGGTCTTGAGGATCATGTGCGCCCAGCCGGCGGAGCGCCCGGTGACCGGCACGATCTTCAGTCCCGAGCGGTGCAGCGAC
>DAONCJ010000600.1:0-2941 GCA_035401985.1 Burkholderiaceae bacterium
AGGCCGCGACCAGCAGCGTGCCATCCGGGGTCCAGGCCATCCGCCGGATGTCGCGACCCTTGCCATCGATCCGTCCGACCTGGCGACCGGTGTCGGGGTCGAACAGATAGATGACCGCATTGCCCGAGTTGACGCCCGCGACCGCGACCTGGCCGGTCCGCGGATGCACGGCGACGGCGTACAGGCGCCCGTCTCCGCCGGGCTGGCTGGGTGGGCGCAGGATCTGCCGCGGCGATGTTTCGGCAGGGTCGAGCGACCAGATGCGGGCCGTCTTGTCATCGCTGGTGGTCACGACCCAGCGGCCATTCGGGTCGACGGCGGCCCGCCGCAAGGGGCCGGCGTGGGAGCCCGGCTCGATGCGCAGTTGCGGCTGTGTGGCTGCCTGTGCCGCTGATTCCTGCGGCTGCATGAGCGCCGACAGCGCCAGGCAGGCCCAGAGGACGCCGGCCATGGCGGGTGTGCGAAAGGACATCATCGGGCGTCTCATTCAGGGGGCTTCATTCAGTCCCCGGCGCGGGGTCAGGGAGCGGCGGGGCCGTTCCCGATCGGGATGGCGGCGCTGCCGCTGAGCAGGAATATTCTGCCGTCCTGGCCTCTGCCGAATACCTGCTGACCGACGCGGTACAGGGTGCTCATCCGCGGGGTACCGGCCGCCAGCGCCTGTGGACGCAGTCGCGCGCTGGTCTGACCACTGGCGTCCGGGCCCCATCCGAGAACGGCGCCCGCACTGGTCAGCGCATAGCTTGCGCCGTTGGTGTCCACCGCCACCGCGATGATGTCCGCCAGCCCGAGATCGGTGGGCAGGTAGACGTCCGACGTGCTGCCGGTGCCCACGCCGCCCTGGGCATTGAGCCCCCAGCCGAAGACTTTGCCGCTGCGCGCGACCACCAGGCAGTGCAGTGCGCAGTCGAGGCCTCCGACCGGCTCGCCGAAGCCCAGCAGCGTGGGTTGGGCGGCGAGCCGCACCGCGTCGCCCAGGCCGAGTTCGCCACGGCTGCCGCTGCCCCAGGCGTAGACCCGACCGCTTTCAGTCAACAGCAGGCTTGCGAAGGAAGTGGCCGCGACCGAAAGGGCGGCCGGTGCGCCGGGCACCGGTGCAGGCACCGCCTGCACGCGCACGTTGGCCGACAGTCCAAGCTGCCCCGCCTCATTTGATCCCCATGCCAGCACGGTGCCTTCGGAGCTTCTGGCGAGACCGTGGAGGTTGCCGCCCGCAGCCACAGTCGCGGTGAGCCTGCCCGGACCGAATCCGCTGACTTCGCCGATGCCGGCTGCCGGCTGCGTGCCGCCGTTGCCGAGCTGTCCCGATGCATTCGGCCCGAGGGCAAGCAGGCTGCCGTCATTGCGCACCGCATACCCCGCGCCCAGCGTGCGGCCGATCGAACTGACGTTGCGTGCCAGAACGGTGGCCGAACCGGGCGCCTGCAGCAGGTCGCCGCTGGACTGCAGCTGCACCAGCGAGGGCGCCCCGGTGCCACCGGCCGGCCAGGTGGTGAATCCGATCGGCGTCACGCCCACCGTGGTGATCAGTGCGGGGGACGCGAATTGGCGTGCCGCCGAGTCGATGGCCGGAGCCAGCGTCGAAGCCAGCGTGGTGGGCGAGTACATGGCCTGCCCCGCCGGGGCCACCGGTGCGCCATCGACGCCGATGAAGTCGAGCACACCGTCGGCGAGATCCGCCGCCAGCTGTGCACCGAAGTCGGCCGCGGGCCGGGTGCTGGTCGGATTGAATGCCCGCGCAGCCAGCGCGAGACCGGCCAGCGAGAGGCCATACCGGCCATTGGCGCTGTCGGGGATGGTGCCCGTGGTGGTGGTTGGCCCGATCAGGTGCGGCAGGCGGGTAAGGCTTGTCAGTCGCACGCTGGCCGGCAGCAGCGCGTTGACGCTGTTTTGCACCACCGCATTGGCGGCGTTGATGGCCGCCACGTCGAGCCGGGTCAGGCTGCCGCCACGGGCGATGTAATAGCGGGTGGCCGCCTCGGTGAACGAGGTGATGCCGATGTTGGCACTGGCATAGGACAGATCGGGAACGAGTGCGCGCAGCGACTGGCCCGCGCCGAAGGGCACGTAGGCTTTCAGAGCCTCGTCGTAGTACTCGCCTCCGGGGCCGCCGACGATTTCGATCAGGGCCGGTCCGACATAGGTGCCCGCACTGATGGTGACCATGCCTTTGACATCGTCGACCTGCGCTGCGCCGAGCAGTCGCCCGTCATCCAACTGCACCCGCACCGTCACCTTGCGGAACATGCCGAAGGCTCCGCCGGCACCAGCGCCGCCGTCGCCCCCACCGCTGCCGCCTCCACCGCCTCCTCCGCCGCCGCCACCACCACCACCACCACCACCCGGGTCGCCACCCGACAGACCGCTGCCGTCAGGCAGCGAGTTCGGATCGCAGGGCCCGCGCGTGGCAGTGCCGAAGTCGCTGAAGTTGGAGACGTATCCCGTGGTGACGCTGCCCACCAGCGATGCGCAGGCAGACGGGGCCGGTCCGGGACCGGTTCCGGTGTCCGAAGAGCCGCCGCCCCCGCCCCCGCCCCCGCCGCAACTCGCGAGAATCATCGCAAGCAGTGTCGCGATCACGCGGGCAGGTACGAGCAAGGGCTTGTTCATGGGCGTGTGCGCGGGCGGGAAGCCATCGAAATGAGAAATCGAACTTAACGTAATTCGTGAGGAAAGTCACTCCTCCGAAGGCATGCCTTGCCGGCGCGTTCCCGAGCGCTCAGGCTCGCGTGCGAGGTGTGTCGCCCAGGGGGCCGCCGACACCCCGCAGACCGTCCGCAAGGCCCTTCGCGATGAGCCGTGAGCGAGTCAGCCGGGGCGCCACGAACAGCGACTGGAATGCGCAGTACTTGGCGAGCCAGATCAGATAGCCAAGCCGCCATCCCCACGACAGCAGGGGACCGAGCACCAGACGGATCGTGTTGCGGCTCAGGTAATAGTT
>DAONCJ010000601.1:0-2939 GCA_035401985.1 Burkholderiaceae bacterium
GCAGCATCGAACGAAGTGTCTCGCTCATCGCTTACTCCGCCACCGCGCCGGAGCGCCGGACCGCATCGCCCCACTTCACCACATCGCGCTCCTGCAACTGCTGGTACTGCGCGACGGACGAGCCCACCACCTCCAGGCCCAGCTGCGCAAGCCGCTCCTTGATATCGGGCAGGTTCAGCGTTGCGGCGATCTCGCGGTTCAGCTTCGACACGATGTCGGCCGGAATGCCCGCCGGTCCGAGGATCGCCAGCCAGCTGTCGGCCTCGGCCCCGTTGATGCCGCCTTCGGCCAGCGTCGGCAGATCGGGCAGCGCCGGCGAACGCTTGCTCGACTGCAGGGCCAGCGCCCTCACCCGGCCCGACTTCAGGTGCGGCAGCGAGGTGTTGACGCTGACTGCCGTCATCTGCACCTCGCCGGCGGCGAGCGCCTGGATCGCCGGCGCACCGCCCTTGTACGGCACGTGGACCATGTCGAGTCCCCCCGCGGCATAGCGGAACAGCTCGAGCGCGAGGTGAGAACCGTTGCCCGTGCCGGCGGACGAGAACGTCAGCTTGCCCGGCTGCGCCTTCGCGAGCGCGACGAACTCCTGCGCGGTCCGCGCCGGCACCGAGTTGTGCACCAGCAGCACCGTCGGGAACATCGCCGCCAGCATGATCGGGCTGAAGTCCTTGACCACGTTGTACTGCAGCTTGCTGCCGTACAGCGTCGGCGCAATGGCATGCGTGCCGTTGTCGGCGACCATCAGCGTGTAGCCGTCCGGTGCGGAACGCGCGACGGTGGCCGAGGCGATGATGCCGCCGGCGCCGGGGCGGTTCTCGACCACGACCTGCTGGCCGATGCGATCGGACAGGCGTTGCGCCAGGATGCGGCCGAAGGCGTCGGAGTTTCCGCCGGCGGCGTGGGGCACGATCAGCTTGATCGGCTTGGCGGGAAAGGCCTGCGCGCGGGCGTTGCGCGCGGCGGGCAGCACGGCCAGTGCGCCCAGTCCGGCGAGGGTGCGGCGACGCGATGTGCTGAGGGTCATCGGGGCTGTCTCCTTGGAGGTCATTCGGTGCTCGGCCGACATGATAGTGCCCGATGGGCCGGTGACGCGGGTGCCTGCGCAAGGCTGCACGACGGGCTGTGCGAAAATCTCCCGGTGCTGCGCCCATGGCGGAATCGGTAGACGCCGGGGACTTAAAATCCCCCGACCATTGGTCATGCCGGTTCGAGTCCGGCTGGGCGCACCAGCAAAACAAGCACCTGGCGCGCAACCACAGGAGCGCGTTGAAGCACGGCCAGGCGGGAAGGACTACGTCAACAGCGACCTGTTCATGGCCATGAACCGCAAGGAACGGGTCGGCGACATCATCAGCATCTGGCAGGAAAAAGCCCCGAGACTGCCGACGCTAGTCTTTGCGGTGGTTGCTGTCGGAGGCAACCGTGGCGCCGGTCGGCATTCTCGCGATCGTGCTGAAACCCGCGGTTCCGACCGGGTACAGGGAGACCTTCCTGGCCCATGCGAACACCGTCGACCAGAGTGACTCCGACCCAGGTCCGGTCCGCTGCTCCACGGTCACACCGCTCGCATCTCGTTATATGCCTTGACCAGCCGCACTGCGCTCAGCAGCGATATGCCAACGCCGTAAGCGATGCCCAGGCCGAAACCGGCAGTGGCAAGCAGGTCCGAGCCTATGATCATCGGCACCAGCCCGCCAATCAGTGCCCCCGCAAGTCCGACGAGGAAGGGCCACAGCGTCAGGTAGGTGAGCAGCGTGACCACGAAGCGGCCGAAGCTCATCGTCCACGACGGGCCTGTCTCCGACTTGACGCCGATGATGATCTTCTTGCGCAGCAGGTGACCGTACACGAACACGCAGACACGGTCGCCCTGGCGCAGGTAGCCGGCCAGCTCCGCCTTGCACACCCGGATCTTCTCGAGCCGGGTGTCGCCGATCTGGATCACGGGGATTTCGGTGGCCACGCGAACCAGACCGCCCACTGGCACGATCACGTTGCCCTGCGCGTCCTCCCGGCCCATCGCGACATAGCCGCCGCCCGTAGGGTCGCCGACCTCCTTCAGTACACCGCAGTATCGGGTCATTGCTGGCGGAACTCCTTCCTCCACAGGCGCTGGAGTTCGAGGCGCATCGCAGTGCCGGGTGCTCCCAGCAGCGTCGCCCTGCCCTGCTGGTGAAGGTGCCCATAGACGAGGCCCTTCGCAGGCGAATACAGCAGCAGCAGATTGTTATCGGCGCAATCATGGGGCTTGCACGGCGTGGCCACCTGAAAAGTCTCGCCGGCGAGGATCACCTCGTAGACCTGTCCGCTGTTGGTCATGCCGATCAGCCACTTCTGGGCGGCCTCGGATCCGAGCGCGGCGCGATAGGCCGATTTGAATTTCGGATCCTTCAGCAGATCGGCGGTTGTGACAGGCGAGGCGGCCGCCGCAAGGGCGCCGAACAGCGTCGCGATCGCCCCCACGGCGAACCGGCGAACCGGAAACGAGCGGATGCAGGTATGTCGAGAGTCCATGCAGCGCATCCTAGCCGGCATGACTCGAAGGGCGCAGCTCCCAAATGAGAGGGGGAGCGCAAGGGCGGAACACCGGGGTTGCCAATGCCTCGCAAACGCCCCATTCTTGACCGCTTGCGGTGAGTCAGCGTGCGGACCACTGACTCGCAACTGCCTCGAAAATGCCTGCCTATTCACGACTGTGTCAGGATTCGATAGCCGAATGGCCACGCCTGCAACAAGGGCTCTTGAGGAAAGCCTCACCGAGGTCGTCTATCAGGCCGCGCTCGAACCTGAACGCTGGCACGACGTGATGGCACTCATGCGCCAGCGCTATCCGTCGTCCGCACAGACCTTCTATTTCCTGAGCAGGCGAGAACGCCGGATGCGCCCGATGTGCCTGGAGGGCGTCGAGAGCCGCATGCTGGACAGCTTCGACAACTTGT
>DAONCJ010000602.1:0-2934 GCA_035401985.1 Burkholderiaceae bacterium
CCGGCCGCAGCAACGGCCAATCAGTTCCTGACGGCATCGGGCGCACCCCAGTCGTTCCTCACCGCGGTCGATGGCGGCCTGTCGGTCGGCACGCCCGGTCTGGTGCGGATGCTCGAACTGGCCCACAAGAACCACGGCAGGCTGGCCTGGGCGTCGCTGTTCGACGAAGGCATCCGGCTGTCGGAGGCCGGCTTTGCGATCTCGCCACGGATGAACGCGCAGGTCGTCGGCTCGGCCGCCCGCCTGAAGGCGCAGGGCGAGCCGACCGCCAGCTACTTCCTGAAGCCCGACGGCACCGCCAAGGACGTCGGCACGCTGCAAAAGAACCCCGAGCTCGCCGATACCTTCCGCAAGCTGGCGGCGGGCGGCGCGAACGCCTTCTACACCGGCGAGATCGCGCAGTCGATCGTCGACAAGGTGCGCTCGCATCCGACGCAGCCTGGCCGGCTGAGCATGGCCGACATGGCAGGCTACCAGGCCAAGAATCGGCCGGCGGTCTGCGGCGACTACCGCGCGCTGAAGGTGTGCGGCATGGGACCGCCCTCGTCCGGCGGCATCACCGTGCTGCAGACCCTGGGCATTCTCGAGAACTTCAATGTTCGCAGCCTGAAGCCGAACACGGCAGACTCGGTGCACCTGATCTCCGAGGCCTACCGTCTCGCCTATGCCGACCGAGGCCTGTACATCGCCGACACCGACTTCGTGTCCGTGCCCACCGCCGGCCTGATCAACAAGGACTACCTGAAGGCGCGCGCGTCGATCATCAGGATGGACAAGTCGATGGGCACCCCGGTCGCCGGCGTGCCACCGGGCGCCCTGGCCCGGGGCGGCGATACCTCGCTGTCGCTGCCTTCGACCAGCCACATGTCGATCGTCGATTCGTTCGGCAATGTCGTCTCGATGACCACCACGATCGAGAACGGCTTCGGCAGCCTGCAGATGGTCCGTGGCTTCCTGCTGAACAACCAGCTCACCGACTTCTCGTTCGCGCCGACCGATGCGGCCGGCAAGCCGATCGCCAACGCGGTGGCTCCGGGCAAGCGGCCGCGCAGCTCGATGTCGCCGACCATCGTGCTGAACGCCGCGAATGAAGTCGAGGCGGTCATCGGCTCGCCGGGCGGCAGCAACATCATCCAGTACGTCGTGAAGTCGCTGGTCGGTGTCGTCGATTGGGACCTGAACATCCAGCAGGCGATCAACCTGCCGAACTTCGGCGCCCAGACCTCGGCCACCACCTCGCTCGAGCGGCTGACCACGATCACCGGCCTGGAGGCCGATCTGAAGGCCCGCGGCCACACCGTGGCGATCGTCGACATCAACAGCGGCCTGCACGGCATCGTGTTCAATGGCCGGCGTGCCAACGGCCAGGCCGGAGTGCTGGCACGCGACCCGAACGAAGGGACCTGGGCGGGCGGCGCCGATCCGCGGCGCGAGGGCGTTGCCAAGGGCAACAACTGACGACACCGTCGTCCACGCAGGGTGGGCAACCGGACGCTGCGCGCAGCGGCTCCGGTGCCCCGCCGGTGATCCTGCTGCTCGGCCCGACCGCCTCGGGCAAGAGCGCCGCCGCCATGGCCCTGGCGGCCGATCGCCCGATTGAAATCATCAGCGTCGACTCGGCCCTGGTCTATCGCGGCATGGACATCGGCACCGCGAAGCCGACACAGGCCGACCGGGCCGCCGTGCCGCATCACCTGATCGACATCATCGAGCCCACTGAAAGCTACTCGGCGGCCCGCTTCGCGGCCGATGCGCGCCGCCTGATCGACGAGATCCGTGCCCGCGGCCGACAGCCGCTGCTGGTCGGCGGAACCCTGCTCTATGCCAAGGCGCTGATCGAAGGGCTGCATGATCTGCCGCTGGCCGATCCCGCCGTGCGCGCACGCCTCGAGGAGCAGGCATCGAGGGTCGGCTGGCCGGCGATGCACGCACGGCTGGCCGAACGGGATCCGGTCACCGCGGCGCGTCTGGAGCCGGGCGATGCGCAGCGCGTGCAGCGCGCGCTCGAGGTGATCGAAATCAGCGGCCGGCCGATGTCGGCGCTGCTGGCCGAGCCATCGCGCGCAAGTCCACCCGGGTTGCGCTTCGAGGTGATCGCGCTCGAACCGTCGGAGCGCTCGCAGTTGCATGCAAGGATCGCCACCCGCCTCGCGCAGATGTTCGCCGGGGGATTCCTGGACGAGGTGCGGCGACTGCGTGCACGCGGCGATCTTCGGGCCGACCTGCCGTCGATGCGCTGCGTCGGTTACCGCCAGGCCTGGGAGCATCTGGACGGCCTTTGCGATGCCCAGACCATGCACGAGCGCGCGCTCGCCGCCACCCGTCAACTGGCCAAGCGCCAGCTCACCTGGCTGCGTGCGATGCCGCACCGCCACGTGATCGACTGTCTGCTGCCTGATGCGCCATCGCGCGTGAAGGCCCTGATCGAGGAATTGAGATGAATCCGATTGCGATGGTGGGACTGGGGCGCATGGGCGCCAACATGGCGCGTCGGCTGGCGCGGGCCGGCTTCGCCGTGCATGGCCATGACGCGGCCGCCGGGGCGCGCGAATCTTTGAAGGGCGAGACTGGCGTGCAGACGCACGCTTCGCTGGCCGGTGCGGTGAGTGCGCTGCGTGCTGCGAGCGCCGGACGGGCTGGCGTTGTCGTGTGGCTGATGCTGCCGGCTGGTGACATCACCGAGGCAACCCTCACCGAGCTTCAAGGCCTGCTGCTGCCAGGCGACGTGGTGGTCGAGGGCGGCAATTCCAACTATCTGGATTCACAGCGCCGGGCGCAGGCCGCCGCGGCGGCCGGTCTGCTGTACCTGGACTGCGGCGTGTCGGGCGGGGTCTGGGGACTGGCCAACGGCTACTGCCTGAGCCTGGGCGGCGAGGCGCAGGCGGTCGCCCTGGTCACGCCGTTCCTGCAGGCCCTGTCCCCCACGCCGCAGAC
>DAONCJ010000603.1:0-2933 GCA_035401985.1 Burkholderiaceae bacterium
CGCCTTGGGCCAGTCGCTCGGCGCCGGCGGGCGCGACCTGCTGCGCGCGATTATCGTGGGCCACGAGATCGAGTCACGCATCGGCGAGGTCGCCGGCCTGAGCCACTACCAGCTCGGCTTTCACGTCACCGGCACGATCGGCACCTTCGGTGCGGCCGCCGCTTGTGCTCGTCTGCGCGGTCTCGATACCGCCACCACCCGCCATGCGCTCGGACTGGCCGCCGCCCAGGCAGCCGGACTGAAATCGATGTTCGGCACGATGGCCAAGCCGCTGCATGCCGGCAAGGCCGCCATGAACGGGCTGATGGCGGCACAGCTCGCCGCGCGCGGCTTCACCGCCAACGAGAGCGCCATCGAATGTCCGCAGGGCTTTGCCGCGACGCAGGCGCCCACCGTGAACCGCATGTCCACGGTGATCGACACCAGCGCCGGCTATGCAGTTGAAAGCGCGCTGTTCAAGTACCACGCGTCCTGCTATCTGACGCACTCCACGATCGAGGCAATCCGTCAGGCGCGCGCGCGCCATGGCGTCACGCTCGATGCGCTCGATTCCATGACCGTCACCGTGGCCGGCAACCACCGCGGCGTGTGCGACATCGCCAATCCCCAGACCGGCCTGAACGTGAAGTTCTCGATCCTGCATCTGGCGGCGCTGGCGCTCGACGGCGCCGATACGGCGGCGCTGGGCCTGTACACCGACGAGACCGCACGCGACGAGCGCTATGGCCGGGCACGTGCGCGCATCTCGCTGAACGTGATCAACGCGTCCGACCGCGACTCGGCTTCGGTGACAATCCGGCTGCGCGACGGCCGCGAGGTGACCGAGAAGGCCAACGTCGCAATCCCGGCCAAGGACCTCGGCGCACAGTGGACCCGCCTGGTCGGCAAGGCCCGCTCGATCGTCACGCCGGTGATCGGTTCGCAGCGCTTCGAGGCCATGGTCGCGGCCGTCCAGACGCTCGACCGCGCGCCGACCCTGCAGCCCCTGCTGGCGGCGCTGCAGTAAGCGCTGCTAGACCATTCGCGCCAGAAAGTCCGACGCCACCCGGTTGAAGCCCTCGATGTCCTCGAGGTTCACCGCGTGGCCGGCCTCCAGATCGGCCACCTCGCATCCCGGAATGCCGCTCACCGCCACATCGCGAAGCGGCTGAAAGATCCGCTCGCGCATGCCGTTGACCAGCAGCGTCGGGCGCGATATGCGATGCAGTTCGCCGGCCACCGACAATTGCGGCCCGGTGATGCTGGACAGCCGGGCGAACGCCCGCGGATCGACGCCGTTGGCCGCCTCGACCAGTTCGGCTTTCACATCCGGAGGCAGGCGGCGCGCATGTCGGGGATGAAAGGGCAGCTTGCCGAGCGCTTCGCGCCCTTCGGCTTCCACCTGGGCTGCGCGCGCGCGACGCTGCTCCTGGCTTCCGAAGGCGTCGGGTGCTGACAGCGCCGACATCGAATTGGTGAACATCTGGCCGATCACACGCTCGGGGTGCGTGAACGAATAGCGCAGCGTGAAGCATGCGCCCAGCGACTGCCCGCACAGCAGCACGCGCTGCGCGCCGAGTTCTTCGCGCACCCGCTCGAACTCGCCGATGATCGTGGCCATCTGGTAGTAGTGCTCATCCACCGGGCACGGCGCCTCGCCATGCCCCCACAAGTCGAACAGCACCGGCGTCGCATGCCGGCACAGCGCCTCCAGGTTCGGGCGCCATTGCCGTCGGCTCGACAGCATGCCGTGGACCAGAAACAGATACGGGCCGTTTCCGCCCTCCACGACTTCGTAGGGCAATCGGTGTCCGTCGCTGGGGGTCGTGCTCATGGTCTCGTCGTCCTGAAGCGCGGGCTCCGTTCGGAGCCGGCGCTGTCTGATCGAGCGAGGCGCCGGGGCCCGGCGGGCCGCGCGCAGCACCTCGCACGGAACTGCAACACGCATCGTAAGCGCAGGGCGCAAGAGGGATGGAGCGAGGCGGGACACCGCGTCCCGATTCGCGCCGCGACGCGCCGCCCGATCCCGTGTTTTCGGACCTGAAGGCGCACCCCGCCACGCTTCGACGGGCCGGCCGGCCGCATGTGCATGCGATTGACAGCCGCAGATCCGTACACTAGTGTACGGACGACCATGATCACCGCCCAGACCGCTGTCGCCCTCGCCCTTGGAGCGCTCTACCTGCTCTTTCTGCGCTGGTACGGCGGGCGAGGCCGACCGCTGCAGGCCGATGAGATCGAGCGCTATATCGCCGAACTCGCGGCGCGACCTCAGAGCGAGCAGAGCCACGGCGTGCTCGATCAGATCCGCTCGCTGGTTGCCGACGATGATGGCCGCGAGTTCGTGATGCAAAATCTCGTGCGCTACCGCGCCCGTGCGAGCTATCCGCCGGGCTATTCGTACGACGACGATCCGCGGGCAGCCGACCGCCGCTACGGCAAGGCCATCGTCTGGCCGCTGCTGCGGCACGGCAACCTGATGCTGTTCGTCGCGCGGCGCAGCGGCGACTTCGTCCGACCCGAAGGCGCCGACGACTGGCATTACGTGGCGATGGTCCGCTATCGCAGCCGCAGAGACTTCCTGAAGTTCGCGCTGACCATCGAACGCGACGACATCACGGTGCACAAATGGGCTGCCATCGAGAAAACCCACATCTTCCCCGTCCAGCCGGTGATCAGTCTGATCCTGGTGCGCACCCTGGTCGCCGGGGTGCTGCTGGCAGCGGGCGGCCTGCTCCTCGCGCTGCTGAACTGAGGGCCGGGCGATGATGATCCGACGCAAGAAGCTGATCGCCTCGCTGGTGCTGCTGGCCGCGCTGTCCGCCGCGGTCTGGACGAACCGCCTGTATCTGCTCACCTACTCGCTCGGCTGGTACACCGACATCCGCTTTCCACGCGAACCGAACCGCCCGGTGCCGTGGATGAGCGGACCCGCCAATGCCGAGCAGCCGGTC
>DAONCJ010000604.1:0-2925 GCA_035401985.1 Burkholderiaceae bacterium
CTGGGTCGCCTCGGGATCGGCCCGCTTGCCATAGCGACGGGTCAGCACCTGGCGCATGGCGGCATAGTCGTCGCCGGGAATGATGCCCTCGATGTTGAACCGCCGGTACTGTCCACGTTGCATGTCATGCGAGTGGAAGACCACGCAAGAGGCCTGGGTCGCCTCGCCCATCGTGTGGCTGATGTCGAAGCATTCGATCCGCAGCGAGCTCAGGTCGCCGCCGTCGTCCAGGCCCAGCACCTTGGCCAGCTCGCGGGTACGGCCCTTCTGCGAGCCCTCCTCGGCCAGCAGACGGGCCAGCGCAAGCTGGCCGTTCTGGTGCGCGCTGTCCAGCCACTTGCGGCGCTGACCCTGCGGACGCGCCACCCACTGGACCGGATGGCCGGACTGCTCGATCAGCATCTCGAGCACAGCCTCGGACGCCGGCTCTTGATGACTGACGATGATCGGCGGCACGAAGCTGTCGAGGTAGTGCTGCGCTGCGAAGGCCTCGAGCACGTCGGCCACGCTTTCGTCGGCGCCAGCGTGCATGGGGAAGTAGGCCTTGTCGCCCAGATGGCGCCCTCCCCTGACCATGGCCAGGTTCACGCAGACTTTGCCGCCCTGCATCTGGACCGCGATGATGTCGACATCGATGTCCGAGCCGGTGTCCATCGACTGCTGGTGCAGCACGCGCGACAGCGCACTCATCCGGTTGCGCAGGACCGCCGCCTCCTCGAAGCGCAGCTCGGCCGCGGCCGCGTGCATCTGGTTCTCCAGGGCCTGCAGCACGTCGCGGTGTCCGCCGCGCAGGAAGCGGCTGGCGTCGCCGACATCCTTCTCGTACAGCTCGGGGGTGATCGCCGCCACGCAGGGGGCGCTGCACCGCTCGATCTGGTGGAGCAGGCAGGGCCGCGACCGGTTGTTGAAAACCGAGTCCTCGCAGGTGCGCAGCCGAAACACCTTCTGCAGCACCTGGATGCTCTCCTTGACCGCCCAGGCGCTCGGATACGGACCGAAGTACTGGCTCTTGCGGTCGACCGAACCGCGGTAATACGCGACGCGCGGGAACTTGTGCCCGGTGATCTTCAGATACGGATACGACTTGTCGTCGCGAAACAGGATGTTGTAGCGCGGCTGCTGCGTCTTGATCAGGTTGCTCTCGAGCAGCAGTGCCTCGGCCTCCGAGCGCGTCACGGTGGTGGCCAGCGCGGCGATCTGGCTCACCATGTGCGCGACCCGCGGACTAGCAAGGTGCTTCTGAAAATACGACGACACGCGCTTCTTCAGGTCGCGCGCCTTGCCGACGTACAGCAGCGCGCCCTGCGCATCGTGCATCCGGTAGACCCCGGGCAGATTCGGCAAGCCGGCAAGGATCGGCTTCGGATCGAAGGCCGGGCGCTCGGCGGGGGTGTCGGCGGGTTCAGAGGTCACGGAAGGGGGCGGCAGTTCGGGCGCGACCGGCTGATCGGGCCCCGGCGGCACGTCATTTCCCTCTGCCGGGCCGCCAGGCACTGTCATGCCGCCGCCGGCCCGCCCGGTCTGCTGCTCAGAGTCGTCATGGCGTCAGCGCAGGACCGCCGCCAGGCGGGCCGCAAATGCGCGGGGCGCGCGCCACTTGAGCCCGCTCAGCAGTGCGTCGGCTGTTTCGGGCTGATTGCAGACCAGCACCATGTCGCAGCCGGCGCTCAGGGCAGCGTCGGCGCGCGCGACGATGTCACCGGCCACCGCGGCCGCCTCCATCGTCAGGTCATCGGAAAAAATCAGGCCCTGAAAGCCGAGCCGACGACGCAGGATCGACTGCAGCCATTTGCGCGAGAAGCCCGCCGGTTCGCTGTCGACCGCCGGATACACGACGTGGGCCGGCATGACCGCCAGCAGCGCCCCGCCCAGCCAGCCGTAGGGCGCCGCATCGTCGGCCAGAAGTGTTTTCAGCGGGCGCTCGTCAGTGGGCAGTTCGTGGTGGGAATCGGCATGCGCATAGCCGTGCCCGGGAAAATGCTTGCCGCAGTTGGCCATGCCGGAGAGCAGCAGCCCGTGCATCAGGCTCTTGGCCAGCAGCGTGACCACCCGGGGATCGCGGTGGAAGGCACGGTCGCCGATCACGCCCGAAGGGCCGTGGTCCAGGTCGAGCACCGGCGTGAAGCTCAGGTCGACACCGACCGCCTTCAGCTCGCGCCCGATGGTCTCGCCGATCGCGGTCGCCTGGCGACACGCATCGATCGGATCGGCGTCCCAGCGCAGGCCCAGGGCGCGCATCGGTTCGATCGCCGTGAAGCCTTCGCGGAAGCGCTGCACGCGCCCGCCCTCGTGATCGACGCAGATCAGCAGCGGACCGCCGCGCGCCTCGCGCATGTCCGCGGTCAGCGCCGCCACCTGTTCGGCGCTCTCGAAGTTGCGGGCGAACAGGATCGCCCCGCCGACCAGCGGATGCGCCAGGCGCTGCCTGTCCTCCGGTGACAGCCGGGTGCCTGCCACATCGATGACCACGGGGCCGGGCTGCTTGTTCATGCGAAAGATCTCCAGGAATGCTATCGGATTCGAAACGTCTGCCTTGCGGACCGGCTCGGCGACCAGCGCGCCGGATTCGGTGGTAGTCGCAATGCTCTGGCGCCGAACCGGCCGACGGGTGCTCAGGTTACCTGTGCGTCCGCTTCCGGTGCCACTTCGATCACGACAAAGGCCACCGCACTGTCGACTTCATCGGACAGCGACACATGCGACACAAGGCGCCGCTCGCGCAGGTAGGGTTCGAGTTCCTTGCGGGCGTGCGCGACCGGCTTGCCGCGCGCGTCGTTGAGCACCTGCAGCGACAGCAGCGTCATCGGCCCCCGCAGGCCCAGGCCGAGCGCCTTCGAGAACGCCTCCTTGGCGGCAAAACGCTTGGCCAGATAGCGGGCGGCATAGGCGGGACCGTGTGCACCACGACCGTGGCGCCGCCGGTAC
>DAONCJ010000605.1:0-2924 GCA_035401985.1 Burkholderiaceae bacterium
CCACAGATCAAGGCGGGTCGGCTCAAAGGGCTCGGGACGGTCAGCGATCGGCGAAATCCCGAGATCCCCGACGTCCCGACACTGGCTGAGCAAGGCTTCGACTTGAGCAAGGTCCCGGGCAGCTGGTTCGGCATCTTCGCCCCCAAAGGTACAGCGGAAGGCATCGTCCAGAAGCTGGCCGAGCGCACGCGTCAGTTGATGGACTCCCCTGAGACACGGCGCAAGCTTCAACCCTTGTCGATCGACGTCGTCTTTCGGGGTCCGCAGGACTTCAGCAGGCTGGTCCGCGCCGACGCCGCAGCCATGCGCGCGGTGATCCAGAGTGAAGGTCTGCAGGCGAAGTGAACTGACCCGCGAAGCGGGCCGCTAGCCTGGCATCCCACCATTCACTTCGATGATCTGTCCGGAGATGTAGTTTGATTCAGGCAGGCAGAACAGCAAGACGCCCCCGGCGCCGTCTTCGGGCGTGCCCAGACGCCGCAGCGGCACCTGCCGCCTCGCGGCTTCGATCGAGTCGGGCAGCAGTCCGACTCTTCGCTTTTCCCCCTCGATCAGCACCGAGGTCTCGCCCTCGATCGGCTGAGTCAGTCGGGTTTCGATGAACCCGAAGGCCACGCAGTTGACCGTCACGTTCATCGGCCCCCATTCCTTGCAGAGCGACTTTGTCAGCCCGAACAGGCCCGCCTTGGCGGCGGCATAGTTCGCCTGCCCGGCCGATCCGCGGGTTGCCGAAACCGACGAGATGTTGACGACCTTTCGGGTCACCGGGCGGCCGGCCTGCCGTTCGGCCTCGAAGCGCGATTTGATCTCCGGGTAGGCGGCACGCAGGATGCGAAACGGCGCCTTCAGATGCACGTCCTGGATGGCATCCCACTGCTCGTCGCTGATCTTGTGCAGGGGGCCGTTCCAGATATAGCCGGCATTGTTGACGATGATGTGCAGGTCACCGAATTCGCGGATCGCGGTATCGACCAGTTGCTGCGGCAGGTCGGCGCGGCAGACGTTGCCGGCCACCGCGATGGCGCGGCCGCCGTTCGCCCGCACACTGGCAGCAGCAGCCTGGGCCGGTTCCTCGTCCAGATCGTTGAGTACCAGGCTTGCGCCCTCGGCCGACAGCTTGTGGGCAAGCGCCAGTCCGATCCCACGCCCCGCCCCTGTGACCAGTGCCACCTTGCCTGAAAGCTTTCCCATCGCGCGCGCCGCCTGCCCGAAAAGTTTCCCGTTATAGTGGCACGAAACCGCTGCGGCAGACGGGGAGACAGACGATGCGATTCGGCGTGTTCTATGAGCTGCAATTACCGAAGCCCTGGCTTCCCGGCGACGAGCACAGGCTCTTCAAGGAGGCCATGCAGCAGGTGGTGCTGGCCGACAAACTCGGCTTCGACTATGCCTGGCAGGTCGAGCACCACTTCCTCGACGAGTACTCGCACTCGTCAGCCCCAGAAGTGTTCCTGGCGGCCGCCGCTTCGCTGACCCAGCGGATCCGTCTGGGCCATGGCATTCGCCAGGTGATTCCCAACTACAACCATCCGGCCCGCACGGCCGAGGGACTCGCCACGCTCGATATCGTCTCCGACGGCCGGGTCGATTTCGGCATCGGCGAAGGGGCGACCCGGCTGGAACTGGGCGGATTCCACATCCCCGCCAGAGAGAAACGGGCGATGGCGCTCGAGGCGGCCGAGCAGATCGCCAACATGATGGTGCTGGACCCCTACCCGGGTTTCGAGGGCAAGTCCTTCAGCATGCCTTGCCGCAATGTGCTGCCCAAACCGGTGCAGTCGCCGCATCCGCCGATGTGGATGGCCTGCACGAACCGCGACACCATCAAGATCGCAGCCAGCATCGGAGTCGGCGCGCTGGCCTTCGCCTTCATCGATCCGGAAGAGGCGCAAAACTGGAGCAGGATCTACTACGACATCATCAGGAGCGAGCAGTGCGTGCCGATCGGTCATTCGGTCAACGCCAACATCGCGATGGTGTCGGCTTTCTCGCTGCATCACGACAGGGACGAGGCGATCGCTCGTGGTCAGGAAGGCTTCGAGTTCTTCGGATTTGCGCAAGGCAAGCTGGTCGGCGAGGACACGATTCCGGGGCGCACCCAGCTCTGGCCGGAGTTTCAGCAGCGGCGCACCGATGCCAATGACGCGCTGATCGCGGCTGGGCGGGCCCGGCAGCAGCGGCAGGCGAAGGGCATTGGAACGCCGGACGACATGCGTGCTCATCTGCTGTCCTTGCAGGAGGTTGGGATCGACCAGGTGATCGTCCTGCAGCAGGCAGGGCGCAACAAGCATGAGCACATCTGCGAGGCCCTGGAGTTGTTCGCGGCCGAACTGATGCCCGAATTCACTCGGGACCGAGAGGCGCGCGAGGCGGCGAAGGCGAAGGAGCTGGCGCCGTACATCGAGGCGGCGCTGGCCCGCAAGCAATGGATGAAGCCGCTCGCAGACGACGAGATCCCGGTCGTCAAGGCCTCGGTCAAGATTGCCCCGCCGGTCAACCCGACGCCGGGCTGAGGCCCAAACCCGGGCCTGAATTCGGAGCTCAGCTTTCAGTCAGCGCCAACATCCTGGCGCGCTGAGCCCAGGGTCGGTCATGCCCCGGCGCCGTCTGCAATGACCCGGATGCGAGGATGCTTGTCGTCGTAGAACGCCATGCGGCCCTTCAGCGCGGCGCGCTCCTCGAGTGGCTCCTCGTACGACCAGATCGCGTCGACATAGCGCTGGCCGTTCTGGATGATCGTGTAGTAGCTCGCCGTGCCCTTGAAGGGGCACCTGGTGGTCGTCGGACTGTGGTCCAACTGGTCGACCTTCACTGCGTCGCGTGGAAAGTAGTACCGCGGTGGCGAGCCGTCCTCGTCAACCCGGATCACGTCGTCGGAGTCGGCCACGACGATGCCGTCGATAGTGGCGGTGACCCTGCCAGCG
>DAONCJ010000606.1:0-2920 GCA_035401985.1 Burkholderiaceae bacterium
ATGATGTTGCGCAGGATCTCGTCGGTGCCGCCCTCGATGCGGGTGGCCGGCGAGCGCAGCAGCATCGCCTGAAAGCGCGCCGAGGCCTCGACAGAAGCCGGATCCATCATGGCGCCGGCCTGCCCCTGCAGGTCGAGCGCGAACATCGCGATTTCCTGCAGTGTCGTGCCGGCCACCAGCTTGCCGATGGAGTTCTCGGGGCCGGGGGTTTCGCCCTTGGACAGCGCCGAGATGCTGCGATAGGCCGTGTAGCGAAGACCGCTGGTGCGCACAGCCCACGTGGCCAGCCGGGAGCGCACGGCCGAGTCGTCGATCGCCAGGCCGTTGCCGGTGTCGAACCGGCAGCACAGATCCAGCAGTTCGGGGAAGCCCGTCGGCATGCCGGCGCCGATCGAGAGGCGCTCGTTCATCAGCGTGGTCAGCGAGACCTTCCAGCCCTGACCGACCGCGCCCAGGCGCTGGCTGTCCGGAATCCGCAGGTCGGTGAAGTAGACCTCGTTGAAGCCGGACTGGCCGTTGACCTGCTTGATCGGGCGGATCTCGATTCCGGGGCTCTTCATGTCGATGAAGAACATCGTCAGGCCGTCGTGCTTGGCGACGTCGGGGTCGGTGCGGGTGAGCAGGATGCCGAAGTCGGAATAGTGAGCGCCGCTGGTCCAGATCTTCTGGCCGTTGACCACCCAGTGGTCGCCGTCGCGCACGGCACGGGTCCGCAGACCGGCCAGGTCGGAGCCTGCAACCGGCTCGGAGAACAGCTGGCACCAGACCTCCTCGCCAGAGGCCAGGGGCGGCAGATAGCGCAGCTTGTGCTCCTGCTGACCGAAGGCCATCATCGTCGGGCCGCACATGCCCTGGCCGATCCCGAAGGGCGAGGACAGCTTGGCGAACACGCCTTCCTCCTGCTGCCAGATCACGCGTTCGATGGGCGTGGCGCCGCGGCCGCCAAATTCGGTCGGCCAGTGCAGGCATGCCCAGCCGCCTTCCTGTTTTTTCTTCTGCCAGGCCTTGCCGGCCTTGAGCACATCGCCGCTGCGCAGCGCCGGCTGGCCGAAGCCGGCCAGCTCGAGTTCGGCGCGCAGTTCCTGCGGCGCATTGGCCTGGATCCAGGCGCGTGCCTCGGCGCGAAACGCGGCTTCCTTGGGGGTGTCGTCGAAGTTCATTGTCGGTGTCCTTGATGCGTACGTTCGCCGGTGCGGCGTTCAGGCGGCGCGGCGGGCGCGCAGGCAGTCGATCAGGCGGTCTTCCCAGGTGGAAAGTGCGCCCAGCGACAAGGCCAGCAGATTGGAGCGGCGGTAGTACAGATGACAGTCGAACTCCCAGGTGAAGCCCATGCCGCCGTGCACCTGGATGTTGTTGCGCGCACAGTGCTGGAAGGCCTGGGTGGCGCTGACCCGTGATGTGGCCGCGGCATCGGGCAGATCGCCCGAATCGGTCGACAGGGCCCACGCGCCGTAATAGCAGTTGGAACGTGCCAGCGTGGCCGACACGTACATGTCGGCCAGCATGTGCTTGATCGCCTGCAGCGAGCCGATCGGCCGCCCGAAGGCGAAACGCTCGAGCGCGTAGTCGCGCGCCATCTCGAGCGCGCGGTCGGCGCCGCCCAATTGCTCGAAGGCCATCAGCACCGCGGCGCGATCGAACACACGCTCGATCAGCGCGGCGCCCTGGCCGGCGGCGCCGAGCGGCTCGGCCGGTGCGTTGGAAAACTCGATGCGCGCATGACTGCGGGTCGGGTCGATGGTGGCGACCGGCGTGCGGGTGACGCCGGCGCCATTGAGGTCGACCAGATAAAGCGACAGCCCGGCGGCATCGGCGCTGTCGCGCGCCGCCACCACCGCGAAGTTGGCGACATCGCCGTCGGCCACGGCTGTCTTCGTGCCGGTGAGGCGCGCGGTCTCGCCACTGCGCGTGGCGATCGTGCCGATCGATGCCGCGGTGACCCGGCCGGTGCCTTCGGCATACGCGAAGCAGCCGATGGCCTCGCCGGTGGCAAGGCCGCGCAGGTGCTGCTGCTTCTGTGCCTCGCTGCCCGCGGCCATCAGAAATTCGGCGGCCAGTGCGATCGAGGAGCTGAAGGGCACCGGTGCCACCGCACGGCCCAGTTCCTCGGCGATCACGCACGCTTCGAGGTAACCGGCGCCCAGGCCACCATAGGCCTCGGGGATGGACGCGCCGAGATAGCCGAGCTCGCCCAGACCCTTCCAGAGCCCCTTGTCGTAGGGCTCGGGTCCGTCGAGCACCGCGCGCACCGCCTTGCGGTCGCAGTGGTCGGCGAGGAAGCGTCGCGCCTGTTCCTTGAGCTGCTTCTGTTCCGCGGAGAAGTCGAATTCCATGAAGTCGTCCTGTCGATCGATTGAGTGTCGGCGCTGTGTTCTCATGTTAGTCCAACCCCCGGCGGACCGGCACTTCGCCCGGTCCGCAAGTACTGGAGTCTCCATGACCGACGAATCACCGATCCTCTATACGCTTGAAGCGGGTGTCGCGACCCTGACCTTCAATCGGCCCGACAAGCTCAATGCACTCACGCCGGCGATGCTCGAGCAGTTCTTTGC
The DNA here is from genome assembly GCA_035401985.1 of Burkholderiaceae bacterium. Classification (GTDB taxonomy): domain Bacteria; phylum Pseudomonadota; class Gammaproteobacteria; order Burkholderiales; family Burkholderiaceae_E; genus Quisquiliibacterium. The sequence goes on from DAONCJ010000606.1 coordinate 2,553, forward strand.
CGGCGTGATGCGCGCGTCCGCCGATCCCGACGCGCGGGTCATCGTGGTCACTGGCGCAGGCAGAGGGTTTTCGGCTGGAATGGATCTGTCGATCATCGGCACACGTCCTCCGGGCGAGCGCAGAAAGCCGGCTGAATATCCGGCGTCCCCGCAGTGGGGCGATGACGTCGGCCCGAGCCTGAAGCGCTACTTCAGCGGCGGATGGAATGCGCTGATCACTTCGCGCAAGCCGACCATCGCGGCGGTCAATGGCGCGGCCTTCGGCTGGGGGTTCGTCCTTTCACTGCATTGCGACATCCGCTTCGCTGCGCGCTCGGCGCTGTTCAATGCAACCTTCGCGCGGCTCGGCGTGCCGGCCGAGCAGGGCG
>DAONCJ010000607.1:0-2912 GCA_035401985.1 Burkholderiaceae bacterium
CCGAGATCGCGCTGGCCATCGAGATGGGCGCCGATTCAGTGGACATCGGCCGAACCATCCATCCGCATCCGACACTGGGTGAGTCGGTCGGACTGGCGGCCGAAGTGGCCGATGGGGTGTGCACCGATGTTCCTCCGGCGCGCAAGCGCTGAAATCTGTCGCCGCGCGCAGCGGCGGGCCGCGGACTTGGGAGCCACGGACCCGGGAGCCGTGGACCCGGGAGCCGCGGACCCGGGAGCCGCGGACTTGCGAGCCGCGAACCCGGAACCCGCAGACGCGGTCTCGAGGCTCAGGCCTCGAGCAGCTTCCTCAGTTCAGCCTTGGCAACCTTTTCGAGCGTGGAGCGCGGCAGCGAATCGACCACCCGCACCTCGCGCGGCCGCTTGAAGCCCGACAGGCGCTCGGTGCACGCCGCCTGAATGCGTTCGGCCAGCGCGGCACGCGCGACCGCGCCCGGCGCGTCCGGATCGTGCAGCACGAAGGCGACCGGCACCTCGTCGTACATCGGATCGCGCTTGGCGACCACCGCGACTTCGCGCACGCCGGGCACCAACATGATGACGGCCTCGATCTCGGAGGCCGCGACGTTTTCGCCGCCGACCTTCAGCATGTCCTTGGACCGATCCGAAAACGCCAGTGATCCGTCGGCCAGCCGCTTGACCCGGTCACCTGTGATGAACAAGCCCTGCGCGTTGAACGAATCGGCCGTCGCCTGCGGGTTGTTCAGGTACTCGAGGAACAGCGACAGTCCGCGCACGCCGCCCACGAGCAGGTCGCCGGTTTCGCCCGGCGCCACCGGCTGGCCCTGCGGGTCGAGCACATGGATCGCATATTCAGGTGCGGGCCGCCCGATCGACATCGGCACGTTGTCATGCACGACATGGCCGATCGTGCCGTGGCTGATTGTTTCGGTCATTCCCCACCAGCCGATGGTCTTGACCTTGAAGCGTTCATCGGTGGGCGGCGAGCATACGCCGGCGCCCCACAACCGGTAGTGGTGCGCGGGCACCTCCTGATTCATCAGGGCACGGATGCAGAACGGGATCACGGACAGCCAGGTGCAGCGATGGCGCAGCGACACGGGCCAGAAGCGGCTGGCCGAGAAGCGCGGCTGCACGACGGCGCTGCCGCCGGCCCACAGCGTGGCCAGAATCGAATACGCCTGCGCATTGGTGTGGAACAGCGGCAGCACCACCATGTGGGTGTCGGTGGGCTGCAAGTCCTGGTGCGACGCGTTGATGCGTGCCCCCCACAGGGCATTGGCGTGTGTCCAGACCACGCCCTTGGGCCGCGACGTCGTGCCCGATGTGTACTGCACCGAGAAGCGCGCCCGCGGATCATGTGGACGGGCCGGCAGCAGGGCCGGGTCGGCATCGATGAGATCGAAGCGCTGGTCGGGCGAGGGCGCTCCGCTTTGCGGCGTCTCGCCGTTGTCGGTGTCGGTGACCGCCAGCCAGCGCAGCTGCGGACAGCACTGGGCGACCATCTCGGCAAATCGCGGCTGCGTGATGCCTGCGACGGCGCCGCTGTGCTGAGCAAAATAGGTCAGCTCGTCGGCGCTGGATCGGGCATTGGTCGTGACGGCGATCGCGCCCGCCACCGCACAGCCTAGCCAGGCGATGATGGACTCGGGGCAGTTGTCCAGATGGACCAGCACGAAATCGCCGGGGCGGATGCCGCGCTGATGAAGACCGGCGGCGAACCGGTACAGGCGTTCGGCGAACGCCTTGTACGTCCACGTCCTGGGTTCGCCCTCGAAGGGCTCCCAATGGATGAAGGGATGGTCGGCCCGGGCGCGCGCCTGCGCGTCGATCAGGGTTCGGATGTCCTGACCTTCGAAGGGCAGGATCTGCGACATCAGGTCGTTTGCTGGCATAGTCGCCACAGTTTAGAGGCGCCTCGTCGCGCTCGGGCGCGTTCGCAGCCCACCCGGATGGGCGGTCGGATCGTTTCCGTGCAGAATGATGGACTCTGTGCGGAGCGAGTTTCATGACATCAAAGATCAGGGTATTCATCGACGGCGAGGCCGGCACCACCGGCCTTGGCATCCGCGACCGGCTGAGCGGACTGACCAGTGTGGATCTCGTGTCGATCGCCCCCGAGCGCCGCAAGGATCCTGACGCCAAGCGCGAGCTGATGGCAGCGGTCGACCTGGTGGTGCTCTGCCTGCACGACGATGCCGCGCGCGACACCGTGGCGCTGGCCGACGCAATGGGCGCGCGCGCGCCGCGCCTGCTCGACGCCAGCAGTGCGCACCGTGTGGCCCCGGGCTGGGTATACGGATTTGCCGAGATGGCGCCCGGTCAGGACGCCGCCATCCGCGACGCCGCCCGCGTCACCAATCCGGGCTGCTATCCCACCGGCGCCATCGCACTGCTGCGGCCTTTGCTCGACGCCGGCGTGCTGCCGGCCGACTATCCGGTGTCGATCCCGGCGGTCAGCGGCTACAGCGGCGGCGGGCGGTCGATGATCGAAGCGCACGAGGCGGGCAAGGCTCCGGCCTTCGAGTGGTACGGGCTGGGCCTCGAACACAAGCACCTTCCCGAAATCCAGAAGTACTCCGGCCTGTCGCGCAGGCCGATCTTCATTCCCTCGGTCGGCAGCTTCCGCCAGGGCATGCTGGTCACGGTGCCCCTGCATCTCGATCTGCTGCGCGGTCGACCCAGCGCAGCCCATCTGGTCGACATCCTGCGCGCCCGCTACGATGGCCGCGAAGGCGTCAGGGTGCTCGATGCGGATGCCGACGGCCGGATCGAGCCCGAGGCCCTGAACGACACCGACACGATGGAGTTGCGCGTCTTTGCCAATGAGGCACGCGGCCAGGTCGTGCTGGTGGCCCGGCTCGACAATCTGGGCAAGGGCGCATCGGGCGCCGCAGTCCAGAACATGCGTCTGATGTTCAGCCTGTAGGC
>DAONCJ010000608.1:0-2909 GCA_035401985.1 Burkholderiaceae bacterium
GACAGCGCTGACAAAGGTGGCAAGGACGCCGCCGGCAAAGACGGCAAGGGCAAATGATGGACATGCGGCGGGGGCGATGGCTGCTCGTGCTGTGCACGGTGCTCGGCGCGTGCACCGCTGGGCCCGACTATCGCAAGCCGGCGCTCGACATGCCCCGGGCCTGGAAAGTCGAGCCGCCGTGGCGCGAAGGCCGGCCCGACGACGCGGCGGACAAGGGGCCGTGGTGGCAGCGCTTCAACGACGCGCAGCTTGACGCGCTCGCCCGGCAGGCCATCGCCGGCAGCCCGACGCTCGAACTGGCCAACGCGCGGCTGGCTCAGGCGCGAGCCGCCCTTGCGGCCACGTCGGCGGGCCTTATGCCGCAGATCGGCGTGTCCGAGCGCGTGGCGCGGCAGCGCATTTCGGCCAATCGGCCGCTGACCAACTACAACGCGCCCAACTTCGCCACGGTGCAGAGCGATCTGGGCCTTGCCATGTCGGTCGGCTACGAAGTCGATCTGGCAGGGCGGGTGCAGCGTTCCATCGAAGGCGCCCAGGCGGCCGCCGACCAGTCCGCAGCCGATTTCGAAAACACCCGGCTCGTGCTGACAGCCGACCTGGCGACCAGCTACTTCAACCTGCGGGCGATCGACGTCGAACTCGATGTCCTCGCCCGGGCGATCGGCCTGCAGCGCCGCTCGCTGGAACTGGTCACGGCGCGCCGTGACCTGGGCGCAGGCACCGGTCTGGACGTGGCCCAGCAGCAGGCGCTGCTCGACACGACGCTGGTCCAGGTCGACCTGCTGCGCCGGCAGCGCAGCCAGTTCGAACATGCGATCGCCACGCTGACCGGTGTGCCGGCGCCGTCGTTTTCTCTGGCGCCCGATGTTCGCGAGCCTGTCCCGCCGGCGGTGCCGCTTGGCGTGCCTTCCGATGTGCTCGAGCGTCGTCCCGACATAGCGGCGGCCGAGCGCGCGATGGCAGCGGCGAATGCCCAGATCGGGGTGGTCAGTGCGGCCTATTACCCGAGCATCACGCTGGGGACTTCGCTCGGATTGAGCTCCCGGGCCTTTGGCACGCTGCTGGACGCCCCGAGCCTGCTGTGGTCATTGGGGGTGTCGGCAGCCCAGACGCTGTTCGATGGCGGGCGCATCGCAGCCAACATCGAGGCGGCGCGCGCCGGCCACGCCGCGGCCACGGCGAGCTATCGACGGGTCGTTCTGGCGGCCATGCAGGAGGTGGAGGACGGCATCATCGGTCTGTCCGCGCTCGAGCGCGCGTCGGCACAGGCGCGCACCGCCGTGGCGGCCGCGCAACGGGTGCTCGACATGGCACGGGCGCGCTACGAAGGCGGCGTCTCGACTTACCTTGAGGTCATTACTGCGCAGCAGGCCCTGCTCGCCAGCGAACGTCAGTCCGCTCAGCTGATGGGCCAGCGGATGCTGACGTCGGTGTTTCTTGTAAAAGCGCTGGGCGGCGACTGGCAGCGGCGGTCAGGCGAAGTCCCGCAGAAGTCGGCGCTGGTTCGCTGAGGTGAACCGAGGCAATCTGCGATGGCAGCGGCGACCTGTTTCGCGCCGGACGGATGGCAGACAACAGCCTGCAGATAGTGTAAGTCGCGGGACGACCCCGCCGACGTATGCACCCAAGACGCGCGCCCGGCACGAAAGCCGATGCGCCAGGGTCCCGCGCAGGGCGCGCGGGCGAAGCACGGACGAACCGGCGGTTGCCGGTCCGTCCGGAGTGTCTCAGCCGGCCTGGATGTTAGAGGCCTGCTTGCCTTTCGGTCCGCTCACGATTTCGAACTGGACCTTCTGACCTTCCTTGAGGCTCTTGAAGCCATTCATCTGAATCGCGCTAAAGTGCGCGAAGAGATCTTCGCCGCCGTCGTCAGGGGTGATGAAACCGTAACCCTTGGCGTCGTTGAACCATTTGACAGTACCAGTAGCCATTTCCAAACCATCCCACGAAAGACACTCCATGATCCGCACCACTTGATGGATGCTCAGATCGCCCTCACTTTAGAATTGTCTGTCCCGCCGTTCCTCGCGTCGCTGACCGATCAGAGGCAAAGAGGTCAAGTTAATCCCCTAGTGAACTCATGGATTCTTTTTCAAAGCCGTTGCAAAGTCAAGCGGGATGGTCAACGAGAAGTGTCAGGCAAGTCATCAATTTTTGCGGAATGACGGAGACGCGGCTTTGATCAATCGTGACCGCCTTCACGCTGGCACCCACTCTTCGTCGGGTTCGCCTTGCAGTACGCGTCTGACTCGTTAGAATCATTTCATGGCGACTAAGCACGATCCCTCCACCGTGGCGGAACGGCAGGAGTCCAAGCTCAAGCCGCCGCCCATGTATCAGGTCATGATTCTCAACGACGACTACACTCCTATGGAGTTCGTCGTCAGTGTGTTGCAGCGGTTTTTCGGCATGGGCCGCGAAAAGGCCACCCAAGTGATGCTGAAGGTGCATCGCGAGGGGCGCGGGGTGTGTGGCGTCTATCCGAGAGATGTCGCAGCAACGAAGGTCGAACTAGTGTGTAGTTATTCACGCCAGCACCAGCATCCGCTGCAGTGCGTGATGGAGGAAGCATGATCGCCCAGGAATTGGAAGTCAGTCTGCACATGGCCTTTGTCGAGGCCCGTCAGCAAAGACACGAGTTCATCACCGTCGAGCATTTGCTTCTGGCGCTGCTCGACAATCCCTCGGCCGCCGAAGTGCTGCGCGCCTGCGCGGCCAATATCGATGACCTGCGCAAGAGCCTGACCTCCTTCATCAAGGAGAACACGCCGGTCGTGCCGGGCACCGAGGAAATCGACACGCAGCCCACGCTCGGTTTCCAGCGTGTGATTCAGCGCGCGATCATGCACGTGCAATCCACGTCCAATGGCAAGAAGGAAGTCACCGGTGCCAACGTGCTGGTGGCGATC
>DAONCJ010000609.1:0-2896 GCA_035401985.1 Burkholderiaceae bacterium
GAGCTGACGACCGGCACGCTGTTCCTGCTGATGCTCGCGCTGGGGGCCGCTGTGGGCGGTGTGGCTGCGTTCAGCGGCCTCGTCATCGCCTGGCAGATACTGATTGCGGCAATCACCGCTCTCGTCGGATGGTTTCTGCTGCGCCGCTTTCAGCCGCGTCGGCGCGGCGCGGCCAAATCCGTGCAATCGAACCAGGATGTGCTGCTCGACATCGGCAGCCGCGTGCGCGTCGACCGATGGCAGGCGGGTGGCGTGTCCCGGGTGCACTACCGCGGTGCCTCCTGGGAGGCGGTCATTGCGCCCGGCGTCCCGGGCGACCCCGTGCCTGGGGAATACGAAATCCGGGCCATCGAGGGCAACCGTCTCGTGCTGGCACCGGTCGGCTGACGCCCCGCGCTGCCGCAGTCGTTCCGTCGCGACCGCTCCACCCACTCACACACAGGGGATCCACATCATGGTCGGCAGTCTGTTGTTCTCGATGTTCTTTCTGGTGTTCGCCGCGCTGTTCATCTTCAAGGCTGTCAAGCAGGTGCCGCATCAGCATGCCTGGGTCATCGAGCGCATGGGCAAGTACGACCGGACGCTGACGCCAGGCCTGAACTTCCTGATTCCGTTCATCGACCGGGTCGCCTACAAGCACTCGTTGAAGGAGATCCCGCTGGACGTGCCCAGCCAGGTCTGCATCAGCAAGGACAACACCCAGCTGACCGTCGATGGCGTGCTGTACTTCCAGGTGACGGACCCGTTTCGCGCGTCCTACGGCTCGTCCAACTATGTGGTGGCGATCACCCAGCTGGCCCAGACCACGCTGCGTTCGGTCATCGGCAAGCTAGAGCTCGACCGCACCTTCGAGGAGCGCGACTACATCAACGCCAGCATCGTCTCGTCGCTCGACGAAGCGGCGCTCAACTGGGGCGTGAAGGTGTTGCGCTACGAGATCAAGGACCTGACGCCGCCGCAGGAGATCCTGCGTTCGATGCAGGCGCAGATCACCGCCGAGCGCGAGAAGCGGGCGCTGATCGCCGCCTCCGAAGGCCGCAAGCAGGAGCAGATCAACATCGCCACCGGCGAGCGCGAGTCGCAGATCCAGCGTTCGGAGGGACAGCGTCAGGCGGAGGTCAATCGGGCGCTCGGCGAAGCCTCGGCGATTTCCACCGTGGCCGATGCCACGGCGCAGGCCATCGAACGCATCGCGGCATCGATCCGCCAGCCGGGCGGCATCGAGGCGGTCAACCTGAAGGTTGCCGAGCGCTATGTCGATGCCTTTGCCGGACTGGCCAAGACCAACAACACGATGATCGTGCCCGCCAATTTCAGCGACCTGGCCACGCTGATCGCCTCGGCCGCTCAGGTGGTCAAGGCGCAGACCACCACGGTGCAGGGCCCGCGCGTCGGCTGACAGGGCCGCAGCCGCCCGGGTCAGCGGACCTGCTTGACCAGGCGCTGCTTGTCGCGCTGCCACTCGCGCTCTTTTTCAGTGGCGCGCTTGTCGAACTGCTTCTTGCCCTTGGCCAGCCCGATCTCGAGCTTGACGCGCCCGCGCACGAAGTGGAGATCGAGCGGCACCAGCGTGTAGCCGGCCCGCTCGACCTTGCCGATCAGCTTGGCGATCTCGCTGGCGTTCATCAGCAGCTTGCGGGTGCGGACCGGGTCGGGCGTGATGTGCGTCGAGGCCTCGGGCAGCGGCGTCATGTGCGCGCCGATCAGGAACAGCTCGGCCCGCCGGACGATGACGTAGGCTTCCTTCAGCTGGGCGCGGCCGGCCCGGATGGACTTGACTTCCCAGCCTTCGAGGACGAGGCCGGCCTCGAAGCGCTCTTCGATCGAATAGTCGTGACGCGCTTTTCTGTTTTCGACGATGCTCATCCGCGAAGGATACAATTCGCGGCGAGCCGGGTGTCGAGAAATCGATTCCGCGGCACAACCTCCCTGCCAAGATGCCTTCGGTTCACAAGTCAGTTCTGCTGCCCTACAGCGCCGACCAGATGTACACGCTGGTCCACGACGTCGAGCACTATCCGGCGTTTCTGCCGTGGTGCTCGGAGGCGGTCGTGCATGAGCGCAGCGTCAGTCATGTGATCGCCACGCTCGGCATTCATTTCCGCGGCATTCGTCAGTCGTTCAGCACCGAGAACGAACTGCATCGCCCGCACCGCATCTCCATCAAGCTGCGCGACGGGCCGTTCTCCTCGCTCGACGGCCTGTGGCTGTTCAATTCGTTGCGCCACGACGCGTGCAAGGTCGATTTCCGCCTCGACTACGCCTTCAAGAGCGGGTTGCTTGGCCAGACCCTGGTGCCGGTTTTCGATCACATTGCCCGGTCGTTCGTCGACGCCTTCGTGCGCCGGGCCGAGCAGGTCTATCCGGCCGCCTGAGCCAGATGCCCGAGGCTGGCTCGATCGAGATCGCCATCGCCTGGGTCGCTCAGGGCAAGGTTTGCTCGTGCGAGCTGCAGGTGCCCCAGGGCTGCACGCTGGGGCAGGCCGTGACACGGGCTTGCGAGCTGGGGCTGCTGCCTGCCGAGGCGCTCGAGCAGACCAGCGCAGCCGTGTTCGGCCGCGCGCGCAAGCCGGATCACCGCCTGTACGACGGCGACCGGATCGAACTGCCCGGCCCGCTGCAGGTCGATCCGAAGGTGGCACGCGAGCGCCGGGTGGCCCATCGCCGCGCGGCCGAGCCGCGCAGCCGCTGGCGGCCGCAGGGCTGATCGCCGCTGGCGGCTGCCCGTTCATCCGCGGCTGCAGTCCTCGTTCAGGGCTTTCTGAAGACTGTCACGGCGTTTGGACAGTTCGTCCTCGCTCATGAAGCTGCGCTCGCCATTGGCGTCGACCCGGCTGATCCGGGCGCCGCTGTCCAGGGTGCGCAGATCGGTGCGGCGGTCTTCGCGATCATCGCC